>CALFUQ010000036.1 GCA_937929885.1 uncultured Saprospiraceae bacterium | reverse complement strand
GTTTGGTGATCGCCGCTAAGCATTTTTTCTTCGTCTGCTTTTTTAGGAGCTGTGAAAGGGTGGTGCATAGCATGGAATCTGTTAGACTCTTCATCCCATTCTAGTAATGGGAAGTTGATAACCCAAAGCGGTTTAAAATCTCCATCTTTCATGAGGCCTAATCTTCTGCCCATCTCTAATCTGAGTTCGTTAAGCTGCTTTCTAGTTTTGTCTACCTCTCCGCTCAGAACAAACAGTATATCTCCTTTCTCTACACCAATGTCATTACCTATGGATTGTAAGTCTTCGTCGCTGTAGAATTTACCTACTGTTGATTTGATACCTTCAGCACCATACTTTACATAGACTAATCCTTTGCAACCTATCTGCGGTCTTTGCACCCACTCGGTCAACTTCTTTAAATCTTTGTTAGAGTATTCGTCAGCAATTCCTTTCACAACGATTCCTACAACAGTCTCTGCTTGATCAAAAACATTAAACCCTTTGCCTCCCATCTTCTCTTTGAGATAGATAAACTCCATTCCAAATCTTAAATCAGGTTTATCAGAACCAAATCTTTCCATCGCTTCGTCATATTCCATGCGAGGGAAGTCAGGTAACTCGATTCCTTTAGTTGCTTTGAAAATATGTTTTGTTAATCCTTCAAAAGTATCGAGGACATCATCTCTTGTCACGAATGCCATCTCGCAATCTATCTGTGTAAATTCAGGCTGACGATCAGCTCTAAGATCCTCATCTCTAAAGCATCTTACAATCTGAAAATACTTATCGTATCCTGCCACCATCAGTATCTGTTTAAAAGTCTGTGGCGATTGTGGGAGTGCGTAAAATTCTCCTGAGTTCATTCTACTTGGCACTACAAAATCTCTTGCTCCTTCGGGTGTACTCTTGATGAGATATGGTGTTTCTATTTCTAAAAAACCATTTTCATCTAGATACTTTCTAGTTTCGATAGCCACCTTACTTCTGAAAATGATGTTCTTTTGCAGTGGACCTCTTCGTAGATCTAGATATCTGTACTGCATACGGATCTCGTCACCGCCGTCAGAATCATCTTCTATAGTAAAAGGAGGTGTTTGTGATTCGTTGAGTATATTCATCTTTGATACTACAATCTCAACATCACCAGTAGGCCTGTTTGGGTTTTTGTTACTTCTCTCACGTACCTTGCCTTCGACTTTAACGACATACTCTCTTCCCAGCTTTCTAGCTTGAGAACATAGGGATTCATCATCTTCCATATTGAAGACTAACTGAGTGATACCATATCTATCTCTTAGATCGATGAAAGTCATTCCACCAAAATCTCTACTGGCTTGCACCCAACCACTTAAAGTGACTGCTGCATCCACATTTTCCATCCTTAAAGCACCACAATTATGAGTCCTATACATATTTTGAAAATTTAGACCGCAAAAATAGATTTTTAACAGCGATTATGATTCATAATAAGAGTCATATATGAATACTATTTAGGATATATCTAAATAATGAGGTCATATTAGCATGACACAAATATGACAATTAAAACTAGCGGTTGATTTACCTTAGAGCTTTAGCTCTAGAAGCCAAAATGCTTAGCAATTTTAAGTTAATAACAGTTACTCACCACAAGCTCAATGTCAATGAGCTAGATAAGTTTGTCATTAAGTATAATGACGAAGCAGAGCTAGGTAGTAAATTGAAAAATCTAAAATCTCAGCTTGACTTAGAAGAGCTTTATTATCTCGCTACCTGTAACCGAGTTCAGATTCTAATTTTTGACAATAAGGAGATTGACCTTCCTTTCTGTAAAGAGATATTTAAAAATATAAATCCAAACCTTCAAAGCGCTGATTTTGAGCAAGCAGAAAAATTCATTGACATACATCATGGACTAGATGCCATTGATCATATATTCTCAGTTTGCTCATCTATTGATTCACTTGTAGTAGGAGAACGTGAGATAATCAGACAGTATAGACAAGCCTATGAGAAGTGTCATAGTCTAGGAATTACAGGAGACAATCTTAGACTTGTAGACAAGTTTACTGTCCAAGCTGCGAAGGATGTATATGCCAATACAAAGATTGGAGAAAAGCCAGTATCGATTGTTTCGCTAGCAATACAAAAATTGTTACAAGCAGATTTAAACCGAGATGCTAGAATTATTTTAGTAGGAGCAGGCGAGACTAATAAGTTAGTAGGTAAGTTTTTGAAGAAGTATGAGTTTAGCAATATCACGATATTTAATCGTAGTCTAGACAATGCGAAGAAGCTTTCTGATACTCTTAATGCAAGAGCTTATCACTTAAGCGAATTGGCTGAATATAAAGAAGGTTTTGATTGCATTATTTCTTGTACTGGCTCTCCAGATATTATTATTTCTGCAAGTTCTTATCCTGGGTTGCTCAATGGAGAGCAAGATGAAAAACTTATTATCGACCTTGCGGTACCAAATAATGTAGACAAAGTAATTGCTACAGAATATTCAGTTAAGCTGATTGATATCGAACAACTAAGAATTTTGGCAAACGAAAATCTTGCCTATAGAAAAGATGAAGTTGTAGAAGCGAGAGAGATATTAAAAATGCACGTGCAGAACTTTGATAAAATATATCAACAAAGGCAAATCGAAAAGGCATTAACGCAACTTCCTCCCCAAATTAAAGCTGTCAAAGAGCGAGCACTTGAGCAAGTGTATAAAAAGGAAATTGAAGAGCTAGAACCTGAAGCTCAAAAGCTGATAGCAGAGATGATGGATTATATGGAAAAGAAGTGTGTAGGTATACCGATGAAAGTTGCTAGAGCTGCAGTTGATTAATAGTTTGTAAGCTCCATTAGGAATTCTTCCTATCTTGAATAAAATTAGGTCTATGAAAAATTTATTAGTTACACTTTTAGTAGTGATGATTTGTATAAGTATTGCAAATGCTCAATCAAGATTTGATGATGTAGTAATCAAAACTAATAAGGTCACTGAAAATATTTATATGCTTGAAGGGTCAGGTGGTAACATCGGAGTCTTCGTAGGAGATGATGGGGTCTTTATGATCGATGATCAGTATGCACCTTTAAGCGAAAAAATAAAAGCTGCTATTGCTGAGCTATCTGATAAACCAGTAAAATATCTGGTCAATACACATTGGCATGGAGATCATGCTGGAGGAAATGAAAATTTTGGAAAGGATGGCGCAACGATAATTGCCCATGAGAATGTGAGAAAAAGATTAAGTACCGACCAACATAGTAAAGCTTTTAATCGGACGACTCCTGCAGCACCTTCAGTAGCTTGGCCAGTGATCACTTTCGCAGAAGACATGAATCTTCATATCAATGGACAACAGGTGATGCTAATCCATGTGCATTATGCACATACGGATGGGGATACATTTGTATGGTTTCCTGATAGCAATGTGTTGCATATGGGAGATTGTTTCTTTAAAGATAGATTTCCTTATATCGACTTAGGGTCAGGGGGTTCTGTATCTGGAGCACTTAGGGCAATAGAAGCAGCGATGATGCTTACTGATGCGGATACTCAAATAATTCCTGGGCACGGAACTATGGCTGCCAAATCTGACTTATTAAGTTATTACCAGATGTTATCTACGATGTATGATCGAGTCAAAAAAGAAATGGTAGCTGGTAAGTCTGTAGATGAAATAAAATCAGCAGGCTTAACAGATGATTACGCAGAGTGGGGGACTGGATTCATAAATGAGGAACGAATAATAGATATTATCTGGACAGATATTGATAGTCAATCAAGTAAGTAATGAAATCAGAAAGTAGAAATTTTAAAAAATTATTCGGAGCTCTAATACTTTGGGTTTCATATTTGAACGTTGCGAGAGCTCAGGATGTAATAGATGAAGTCAAAGAAGGGTTTGATCAGGCTGTAGATAACTCACCATTATTAGGTATTGAATTATCTCAGATTGTCTATTTGGTATTGACTATAGTTTTTGTAGCAGCAATTTATTATGGATCAAAATATCTATTAGACCGCCAGATAAAAGGTAAGACAGATAAAGGACTGATTAGATCTATTGTATTGTTTGTAATTGCATTAATAGGGATCATAGCGATCATATTAGCACTTCCAATGGGGAATGAATTGCGTGGACAAATTACGAGCCTTATTGGTATTGTACTCGCAGCAGCTTTGTCTCTTAGTTCTGCTACTTTCCTTGGAAATGCAATGGCGGGAATTCAGAACAGCATGATTAATAGTTTTAAACCTGGTGATTTTGTGAAGGTCAACGAGATCTTTGGAAGGGTGTCAGAGAAAGGGCTTTTTCATACGGAGATACAGACTATTGATAGAGATTTGATAACAGTTCCTAATTTATTTTTGTCAAATAATCCTGTGAAGGTGACAAGGTCATCTGGGACTTTTATTTCTGCAGAGTGTTCGCTAGGTTATGATGTATCGAGGATTAAAATAGAGGAGTGTCTTATTGATGCCGCGACTCGTGCTGGGCTTGCAGATCCTTTTGTTCATGTTACATCATTAGGAGATTTTTCTGTTGTGTATAAAGTGCATGGGATGTTACAAGATGTGAAGACAGTACTATCTGCAAGATCTAGATTACATGCTAGTATGCTAGATGCACTTCATGAAGCTAACATAGAAATCATGTCCCCTAATTTTGTCAATCAAAGACAAATAGTAGGTACTCCTCCTGCTATTCCAGCGAAACCTAAGAAAGCTGAAATAGAGAAAGCAAAAGAACTAGACAATGTGGTAGCTGAGGATAAAATATTTGATAAAGCTGAGGAGGCTGAATCAATAGAACAGCGCAAAGAGAAAATAACTGAAATAGAACAAAAAATCAAGGACTTAGAAGCTGCTCACAAAGAAGCAGAAACTGCCGATGAAAAGAAAGACTTGTTACAAAAGAAAGAGAAGTGGACAAGTATCAAAGAGAAAATGCTTGCTTCCGTAGATCAGAAGGTAGACGAAATTAGTAAGACTGTTTAGGCGTTATAGTATTGATGGTTTTCTTGAAATATATTTTTGTGCTATTTAGCATTACCGCTATAACAAGCCCTGATGTTGCTAAGGCACCAGATTTTGAATTTGTACTAGAAGATGGTACTACAAAGAAACTTTCTGATTACCAAGGAGAAGTAGTCTACTTAAGTTTTTGGGCGAGTTGGTGTGGCCCATGCATCAGCAACTACAAAAAATATCATGAGGTAAGAACTAAACTTGAGTCTATGGGTGTAGTATTGCTCAATGTCTCTATCGATAAGCAAAAAGAAAATTGGAGAAAATCTCTCGATAAAAATATAGTCATTAACGGAGTTAATGTACACGGGAGCGATCTAGACCTCATGCATACTCAATATCAGTTATCGTCTATTCCACTTTATGAAATTCTAAATAAGAAAGGCGAATTTGTATATCTCTCAGAAACTTACCCAAGAGATATTTTTGCAGATTTTCAGAAGTGGTTGGATGAGTAATTAAAGCACTACTCGCTTTCCAGTTGCTGCACTTTTAAAGATTGCCTCAATAATATGCACATCCTTTTTCCCTTCTATACCAGGAGCCATTACAGCTGTATTATTTAAGATTGCTAAAGCATCATTGTCCATTTGAAGCGATTGTTGCATTCCTGGAATCGCATCCATCTTAAAACCTGTGCTGTCTTCATATTGCACTCCGTTATAAGATTGCATAGGTGTTGTGCTATACCATCCTTTTTCACATTCTACTTTTAAGCCATTGACATTCTTCCCTACACTTCCTAGGCCAGTTGCTTTTATGCCACTTTCAAATTCTAATTCAAAAATGGTCGTCTCATCCACCTCTTCAAATAATTCAGGGCGATCGATAATGTGTTTAGCTGATAGTACGGAGATAGGATACTGATTGGTTGCATAACGAATACCGTTAACTGCATACACACCCATATCGTACATTGCTCCACCTCCGAGCGATTTATTTGCTCTCCATCCTCTAGGTTGACCACCTCTATATCCTGCATCTGCATTGACAGACCCAATAGCTCCAAATGGCACAGATCCTAAATTAGAAATTAACTTCTGAGTATTAGGTTCATGTAGCATTCTGTACCCGATAGAAAGTTTGACTTTATTTTTTTCGCAGGTATCAATGATTTCTTGACACTGGATAGTATTCAGTGCCATCGGTTTTTCGCACCATACATGTTTGCCAGCATTGGCTGATATGATGGCGTATTTGCTATGCAAGCCTGTAGGTACCACTATGTAGACTACATCTATTTCATCATTATTAGCGATCTCATGTAAGTTGTCATAGTTGTAAACATTCTTATCGCTGATTCCATACTTAGATTGCCACTTTGGGATTTTGGTAGGAGTCCCTGTGACGATTCCTGCTAGGTGACAATGTTGGGTTGCTTGTAAGGCAGGGGCAAGTAAATTTTCACTGTAACTTCCTAAACCTAAAAGTGCAATCCCTATACTTTTCTTGGATACAGGTTCTATTTTCTTGGCAACTTGTTTAGGGTTTGTGCATCCGATGATTGCACCTCCAGCAACGAATGAAGTGGTGCTCAAAAATTTTCTTCTAGTAAATTTCATCAACTTAATTATACTTGCAAGCTAAACAAAATTGGACTTTTTATCCTAAGGCTTGTTTGATATCATTTTTAATATCATCTATATGTTCGAGCCCAACGGAAACACGTATTAACCCATTAGTGATGTCGAGGCTTAATCTTTCTTTCTGAGGGAGTTTTGCATGCGTCGTACTTGCTGGATGGGAAACGATGGTGCGACTGTCGCCTAAGTTGGCAGTTAATGAACACATTTTTACTTTATTAAGGAATTTCTTCCCAGCTCTTAATCCTCCTTTGAGTTCGAATGTTACAACTCCACCACCTCTCTTCATTTGCTTTTTTGCGATTGCATATTGTGTATGTGATTTATGATGTGGGTAGTTTATTTTATTGACCTTGGGATGTCTTTTTAAGAACTTAGCTAAAGCTTCTGCATTGTCGCAGTGTCGATCCATTCTCACTGCAAGCGTTTCTAAACTTTTAGATAACACCCAAGCATTAAATGGCGAAAGAGATGCACCTGTCCTCCTTATAAAGGCATATACTTTTGCAATGTGTTCGTTTGATCCGCATACAGCTCCACCTAACACTCTACCTTGGCCATCGATAAACTTGGTAGCAGAATGTGTTACTAAATCAGCTCCAAACTTTTTAGGATTTTGTAAGTAAGGTGTTGCGAAGCAGTTGTCCACATTGTAAATAAGTTTATGCTTTTTACAGAATTTGCCAACCGCTTTTAAGTCTGTAATAGTAAGTCCAGGATTAGAAGGAGTTTCTAAGAAAACCATTTTTGTGTTTTCTTGCACTGCAGATTCCCAACTGTCGATATCTTGCGAATCAACCATGGTATAGCTGATCCCTAGTTTTGGTAAGGTGTCAGAGACAACCTGCCAACTAGATCCGAATAATGCACCTGAAGCAATCAAGTGATCACCTTCTTTTAGGAACGCCATAAAACTAGCGAAGATAGCTGCCATGCCACTAGCTGCAGCCATTGCATTTTCTGTCCCTTCGAGGGCTGCCATCTTCTCCTCAAATTCTCTGACAGAAGGATTAGAAAACCTACTATAGATGTTTCCCTTTTCCTCCCCTGCAAACAATCTTCCCATTTGCTCTGCACTGTCATACACAAAAGAAGAAGTAGGGTAGATGGGAGTACTGTGCTCTCGGTGTTGAGAGTTTTCTGTCTGTATTCTAATTGCTTTTGTTTCGAATTTCATATTTCATTTTTCAAAAAATAGAAATACCAATCAAGGGAAGCAGGAGAATAAAAATCAATAAAACTATGTGAATTTTTAATCTATTATCTCATCCATATAAAAAGTAATTTACATGAATAGGAATTAGCACCTTGTCTAGTTGACAGGTTGCTAAGGTTTCAAAGGGCCTTTCCCTCCACCTTTCTTGATAAGTAAGTAAAGAACTACTTCAAATGTAAGTCAAGAATATTACTCTTGAAACTTAATCTCTGATTATTTCGTAACTGCTGGTGATCTTGGCTGCCTTTTCGAGCATCAGAGATACGGAGCAGTATTTTTCTAGAGAGGATTTAATGGCTTGATCTACTTTCTTTTCTTTGAGATCGCCTTTTAAGATGTAGTGTAGGTGGATGTCAGTGTATGTTCTCGGGATTTCTTCTCTTCGTGTTCCTTCTACCTCGACATCTATATCTTCTAAGGGCTGTCTCATCTTTTCTAAGATCATCACTATGTCTATCGTGCTGCATCCTGCTGCAGCCATTAACACAGCTTGCATAGGTCCTACCGCATTGCCTTCACCACTTAATTCTATACTTTGCCCATCTTCATTGGTTGCTTTGAAGTGTGAGCCTTTGTTTAGTCTTTCTAGTTTTACTTTCATAACTGGATTTTTAATCAACTGGAGCCAACTTAATCTTCAAGCCATTCAACCCATTGTGCAATTTAATTTGGCAACCTAATCTACTATTAACTTCTACGAAAAACGCTTGATCCAACATGTCTTCTTCATCATCAGATGCTTCTGGCAATTCGTGATCGGTAAGCACATAGCAATGACAAGATGCACATAAAGCCATACCTCCACAGGTGCCTTCTACTGGCAGTTCAGATGCTTTACAAATCTCCATCATATTGAGATTCATATCAGTAGGAGCATCTATAATGTGCTCCTTATCTTCGCGATCTATTACAGTTACCTTGATTACGTTCTCTTCCATTCAGCTTCTAAATAAATTTACATTCCTATACCATCCTTGCCTAGAACCGTTGTGTATTTAAAACTAAGCTTAGCGTCTGGATATATGTATTTAAATGCAGATTGCACCATCATAGTTCCTTCGTGAAATCCACAAAGAATCAATTTCAATTTTCCTTCGTAGTTATTAATGTCACCGATAGCATAGATGCCTGGCACTCCAGTGGAGTAATCCTTGGTGTCTACATTAATGGCACTTTTAGTAATTGATAATCCCCAGTCTGCAATTGGGCCCAACTTTGGTGATAGACCAAACAGTGGAAGGAAATTGTCAACTTGTTTTGTGATCTCACCTAGCTCTTTTGACTTGACTACTACTTCTTTCAAAACTCCATTCCCATTCAAGCCAATAGCTTGAGCTTCTGTAATCAAGTTTATCTTTTTGCTTTTTGCTAACTCCATAACTTTATCCACAGAATCCAATGCACCTCTAAACGAAGTTCTTCTATGAATTAATGTAATCTCGCTTGCCACATCTGCTAATTCGATTGTCCAATCCAATGCAGAATCTCCACCACCAGCAATAAGCAATCTTTTATCTCTGAAAGTCTCAGGATCACGAACCATATAATCTACTCCCTTATCTTCAAAATTTTCTATACCCTCGATAGGTGGCTTTCGCGGCTCAAAACAACCAAGCCCCCCAGCGATTGCAATTACGGGAGCTTCTATTTGAGTACCTCTGTTGGTAGTTAACCTATATTTTTTCTCATCTATCTTCTCTAGCTTTTCTGCTCTCTCACCTAGCGTAAAGCCAGGCTTAAAAGGTTCTATCTGCTTCATGAGATTATCTACTAGCTCACCTGCAAGCACAGTCGGATAGCCAGGAATATCATAGATAGGCTTTTTAGGATAGATCTCACTTAGTTGACCTCCAGCCTGCGGAAGTGCATCTACTAAGTGACATTTTAACTTAAGTAAGCCAGCCTCAAAGACTGTAAATAAACCTACAGGCCCTGCTCCGATGATTAATATATCTGTCTGAATCATTACTTGAATTTATGCTTTTTCTTTATTAATAAAATATGTTGTGTGAAGACCACATTCGTTTTGTTTGGTTTTAGACCATCGACCAGATCTATCTTCTCCTTCCGAGGTGCAATGACTACATCCCACAGAACCATACCCTTGACATTTTAAAGGATGCTCTGTTAGGCTTTCATTTATAAATGTGTTCAAGAAGTCATTTTTATTTATATCAATAATTGGATGGAATTTAATGATGTCGCCATTATTTTCAAATACCCTCAATTTTGATCTTGTCGACGTCTCTTCAGACATTAAACCGCTTATCCAAACTTTATGTTTTAAAATTATGGGTTCGAGTGGAGCTATCTTATTAATGGTGCAACACATTTTTGGATGATCATTCCACCATTGTTCCTCTGTGGTCATTTTATTCTGTGCCTCATTAGGTAGGACATCGATTACATTAAGGTTGTATTCCTTGATCAATTGTTCTTTGTAAGAGATTGTTTCTGGGAAGTGATAAGTAGTATCCACAAAGTGAATCGGCTGTGATGGTCTGACCTGATGTATCGCCTGAATAAGGAATACCGACTTTGTCCCAAAAGATGAAGTAAAGAGAATTTCATCCTCCTCAAAGTAATCATAAATCTTTTTCAATCTGTCGACATAATTAAGATTGTTAAAAACCTCATTGAGCGCCTGTACTGATATGTCAGTCCAGTTCTTTTCTTTTTTATCATCCTCTAAGAATAACGTCTTTCCTTCAATCTCCATTATTTGTAGTTTTTTCTATGAGTGTTTTTGTAATCCTGTTTAGCTCTTTTACTTTGTAATCAAAATCTCCTACTAGTTGATCTCTGATCACTTTTAAGTTTTGTAAAATCTCATCTGTATTATCAGGTAACATTTCTTCTAGTAATTGTCTAAATCGCTTAGCGAATGTTGGTGACTTGCCATTAGTAGAGATGGCAACCTTTAAGTCTCCTCTAGTTACAATTGAGCCGAGATAAAAATCACACAGATCAGGAGTATCTGCAACGTTGATCAATTTGCTTTTTGCTTTTGCCTCTTTGTGCACAGCGTGATTTACTTCTGTGATGTTTGTAGCAGCTACAATTAAGTCATGACCATCAATATCTTCTGGAGCAAATTCCTTCGCAGTCCAGCTCAAATTAAATTTACCAGAGTCTATTAATTCTTTTACTGGATCGCCAGCCCATGGAGCTACGATATCGATGTTAGCATTTGGGCTACTCTTAAGTATGAAATGTAATTTCTCATGTCCTACTTCACCTGCCCCAACGATAAGCATCTTAAGCTTATCTAGTTTAAAGAAAACAGGGTAGAGTGGATTACTTTTTATCTCTGGCATAATACCTCTACTTTTTCTTTTATAAACTTAGGATGTAGACCGACTACTTCTCCTATTACAATTATTCCAGGTGTCCCTATTTCTTTTTCTTTTGCTCGTTCTAAAATATTTTCAATTGTACCTATCGCTACTTTTTCATTTTGAGTGCTGCCACTTTGTATGATCATTATGGGTAATTCACTTTTACCTTCACTAATCAAGATGTCTCTAATAATTGGTAACTTTCTTACGCCCATCAAGATGACCATTGTTGCAGTTGTTCTCGCAGCGGCCTTTATATCATCTGACAACAGGTGATTTTTTGTAGATCCAGTAAGTACCCAAAAACTTTCGCTTACATTTCTTCTAGTCAGAGGTACTTGCTGTAGAAGCGGTACTGAAGTAACACTTGATATGCCAGGAATTATTTTTACAGGAATATCAAATGACTCAGAATAAACCATCTCTTCGTGACCTCTGCCAAAAATAAACGGATCACCGCCCTTAAGCCTAACTACATGACCAAACTCTAGAGCATGCTGCACAAGCATTAGGTTGATTTTATCTTGCTTTATACAAGGAACACCTGCCCGCTTACCTACGAAAACTTTCACTGCATCCAATGGTGCTTCGTCGAGTAATTCTTCATTAACTAATGCATCATATAGGATTACATCAGCAGACTGAATCGCTCTAAGTCCTTTTACAGTAATCAGATCTTTATCTCCAGGGCCTGCTCCAACAAGCGTTATTCTAGCTTTCTTATTACTCATTTGTTAGGCTTTATAATAACTATCAATTACTTGTTTGTCCTTGCCGTTTTGCTTTAGAGAAGCTTCTCTGTGCTTGATCACATGCTTCAAAAATTCTTCTGCATCATCGATATACTTTTGAGCAAATTCTTTTGATGGTTCATTTTTGTTGATTCTTAAAACTGCCTCTGAGAAATCTCCTTCAAATGCAAACTTTGAAGTATCAACCATTTGCTCTTTAAAATCTTTAATGATTCCAGCTTGAGTATTACACTTTATATCTTCTGAAAGTAAAAGCGCTTTTGCACTCACTACATAAGTTGCGTAAGCATAGTAAATGCAATCAGCATATACACCTGCATTAAATCCTTCCTTTGCGTGTTCTAACTTTTCGCTGGCATCTTTGATGATGGTACCTACCACATCTAGGATCACACCCGCACATTCTCCTACGCCGATTTCTTGCTTATACTGATGATCTTGTTCCCAGTCGAAGTAATCAGTTTCATCTAGATTTGAAATATCTGCTAGTGGCTTAAGTAGTGTGTAGAAGTATTTTTTACCCAATCGCGTGTAATACACATTGTAATATTCTCCTTCTGCAGCATTGGATTCATAATCGTTAAGCACTAACCTTATAGCATCGATTATTTTCTTAGTTGGTAATTTGATTACTTTATCTGCAATCCATCCTTTGCCATCCCAATCAATACCGCCACCTAGCAAAACTTGCATAGCTGGAATTACTAATCCATCTTTCTTAATTGAGCTACCGTGAAAACCTATGTTAGCTGCAGTGTGTTGACCACAAGCATTCATGCATCCACTTATTTTGATTTTGATGTGGTTATCAGCAAGCAGATGTGCGAATTCATCTTCGATGAATTTTTCAATCACTCTACTTAGGCCAGTACTATTAGTAACACCTAGATTACATGTATCTGTACCTGGGCAAGCAGTGACATCTGCTATAGAGTCAAAGCCTGGCTCTGCAAATCCGATCTCATCTAGCTCATTGAAAAATGCTGCCAAATGATCTTTATGTAAATGTCTGTATAATAAACCTTGATTGACCGTAACTCGAATGTCATCAGCAGCATACTTCTTAATGACAGAAGCAAGTAACCTTGCATTGTCCGAAGATATATCTCCTAATAACACTCGAGAGTACACCCCGTAAAAGCCTTTCTGCTTTTGTTCGAAAGTGTTGGTCTTTAACCAAAGCTCAAATTTATCTTTGTTCTTAGCCTCTGTAACTTGAGGGGTAAAATATTCAAGTGGTTTTGCAGGGTTGAAGCTGTTAGGATCTATTGGGTATTTTTTATTTTTAAGTGCTTTCCATTCTTCTTTGATCAATTCCATATAGCCATCTAGCCCAAGCTTCTTAACCAAGAACTTCATCCTTGCTTTTCCTCTTTTTTCTCTTTCACCATGTCTGTCAAATACTCTTAGCCCAGCTTCCATAAATGGAATGATTTTATCAGCAGCCAAAAATTCATATGCCACCTTTGCTTCAATTGCTTGTGCACCTAAACCCCCACCTATAACTACTTTAAATCCGCGCTCTCCATCTTGAATCAGTGGAATAAATCCGAAATCATGAAACCAAGTAAATGCAGAATCTTTGATACTTGATGAGAAGGCTGGTTTGATCTTTCTACCCATCTCTTGACAAATGGGATTCCTTAAGAAGTAATAAGCTACAGCATGGGCATATGGTGTTACATCAAATGGTTCTTCTGGATCTATCCCTGCTTTATCTGAGCATGTTAGATTACGCACCGTATTTCCACATGCTTCTCTTCCTGTTAACCCTGCAGTAGTTAGATCTACCCACACTTTAGGTGAGTCTTCGAGTTTCACATAATGTAGCTGGATATCTTGTCTCGTTGTAAGATGTAAATTGCTAGATGCATATCTGTCTGAGGTGTCAGCGATAGCTACAAGCTGATCACAAGTAAGACTTCCATAAGGAATCTTAATTCTAAACATTTGTACACCTAACTGGCGCTGGCCATATACTCCTCTCGTCAGACGATATAGCTTAAATCGTTCCTCGTCCTCTTCTCCACTCTTAAAACCTGATATCCTCTTTTCGAGTTCGATGATATCTTTTTTGTCTTCTGCAGGAATTGTGTGATTATCTAGTTTAACTGGCATAGTATATTTTTTTAATAAAAAAAGCCTCTCAAAAATTACTTCTTGAGAGGCTTTATATTTTTAATCTTATTTATGATTAATCAATAATGCATGACAAGAATATCTTGTGTTCTACAACAACAGCAGCAACTGCAACACATCATAGATGGGCACGCACAGATATTGTTTGACATTCTAGTTGGCATAAAATAGTTTTTAAATAAAAAAAGCCTTTCTGAATTACTTCAGAAAGGCTATCTATATTGTAAATTATAAACAGTGTTTTACTGAAGTAGGCTTGACGCTTTACAACAACAGCAACAACAACACATGTTTTTAATGTTTTTCATTTCTATTACAAAGGTGAACAATTAATTTGATAGAACAAATTATCATTTCGTAAAAAGTGTTAATACCTTATTAAATTGTTTCGAACCTTACATTTATTCAGGAAAACAGAATAAATACAAATCACTAAAAATGTTAGTCAAAACTTTTTCGAGTGCAGTGCAAGGAGTTGATGCTCAGACTATTACAGTAGAGGTCAATGCTGGGGGCAATGTAGCAGCGGGTAAGAATTTTTATAATCTAGTGGGTCTTCCAGATAATGCAGTAAAGGAAGGTTTTCAGCGAATCGATGCTACAATCAAAAACGTAGGATACAGAATGCTGCGATTAAAGCTGATTGTAAATATGGCTCCTGCTGATATAAAAAAGGAAGGATCAGCTTATGATCTGCCAATAGCACTCGGGATATTAGGAGCCACTAAGCAAATGGATGCGAGCAAATTGGAAGAGTATGTTATCATGGGAGAGCTTGCCTTGGACGGAGGTCTCAGACCGATACGTGGTGCTTTGCCAATCGCTATACAAGCGAGAAAGGATAAATTCAAAGGGATCATACTGCCTAAGCAAAATGCTAAAGAAGCCGCAATTGTAAATGATCTTAATGTTTACGGTATAGAGAATATAAGAGAGGCTATTGGTTTGTTGGAAGGGACTATTGATTTGCAAACAACCGATGTGGATACCAGAGATATATTTGAAAATGATCAGAGTGATTATGCAGTAGACTTCTCTGATGTGAAGGGGCAAGAGAATATAAAACGAGCACTAGAGATTGCGGCGGCAGGCGGGCACAATGCTATCTTGATAGGACCTCCAGGAGCTGGTAAAACTATGCTTGCTAAGAGGTTGCCTAGTATCCTACCACCATTGTCTTTGCATGAAGCACTAGATACTACCAAAATACATTCTGTTGCTGGCAGGCTTGGTGATGATGCGTCTTTGATTGCGATTAGGCCATTTAGATCTCCGCACCATACGATTAGTGATGTCGCTTTGGTAGGGGGCGGATCCAATCCAAATCCTGGTGAGATTTCGCTAGCGCATAATGGCGTTTTGTTTTTAGATGAGTTGCCTGAGTTTAAGCGATCTGTCTTAGAGGTACTCCGACAACCAATGGAAGAGCGGAAAGTAACAATTAGTAGAGCAAGGATATCAGTAGACTATCCTTCTAGTTTTATGCTGATTGCGTCTATGAATCCATGTCCTTGTGGCTTTTATAATCATCCTGAGAAAGATTGTGTCTGTGGTCCTGGGATTGTAAAAAAATACTTGACCAAGATCTCTGGACCTCTTCTTGATCGTATCGATCTACATGTAGAAGTGACACCTGTGTCTTATGAAGAGCTCTCAGATTATAAGTATGAAAGTGAGCCCAGTACAGATATCAGACAACGAGTTATTAAAGCAAGAGATAGACAAACTGTAAGATTCAAAGATGTAAAAGGTGTACATAGTAATGCGCAGATGCCTAGTAGGATGGTTAGAGAAGTTTGTGTACTTACAAAGCCTGGATTAACCTTGCTTAAAACTGCGATGGAAAAATTGCAGCTATCCGCTAGAGCCTATGATCGAATATTAAAAGTGGCCAGG
>CALFUQ010000035.1 GCA_937929885.1 uncultured Saprospiraceae bacterium | reverse complement strand
CTCCACTATCTACAGTAAATGCACAACCAGCAGATTTGCATTTTACTCTCATCTCATCCATTCCTTTGACATCAAAGCATAGGTGTATATAACCTAGATCACCCCACATCCTATCAGCAAAAATTTTCTTCACTTCTTTGTCCTGCGCTTGCACAAGCTCAATCTGGGAGCTACCAAACAGCTTGCTGAATGGACCGACTCTTTCCTTACTATGTGTAATGATAGCACGTCGATAATTACCACTTACTTGGGAAGAATCGACAAAGTCTTCGAAGGCACCAGTGGTATCTGATAGCACTTTGTCATAGCCCAGTATATCTTTGTAGAAAACCAGAGAAGCTTCCATATCGCTTACACCTATTACGGCACCATAAACCCCTCCAGTATGTGATCTGTTTTCATTAAACCAGTTATCAGATTCTACTATTTCAATGACATTATTAAATGGATCCTTAAGGTAGAAGTGTTTGTCACCGGCAGGATTAGTAGTTATGGGAGAAAGTAAGTTTGTGTTCATCAATGCCGCATATGACCTTGCTATATCTATGGATTTATATTTAGCCATATAGATTCCAAGATCCCCTAGCTGGGGCTCAAATGCTGGTGGTTGCGGTATTCTAGAAGTGTATTGCCAAATCTCAGCTCCTCCTCCTCCCATCATGTTTAGCGCTAGTATTGCATGTCTTTTACGGGGTTCTCCACCTGTGTAGGGCAGCATAAGCGCAGCCTCTGCTGCTTCATCAAATATCGAAACATTAAACCCAAGGTGGCTTCT
This sequence comes from uncultured Saprospiraceae bacterium, assembly GCA_937929885.1. Taxonomy (GTDB): domain Bacteria; phylum Bacteroidota; class Bacteroidia; order Chitinophagales; family Saprospiraceae; genus CALFUQ01. The sequence goes on along the minus strand of CALFUQ010000035.1, from coordinate 2,153 downwards.
ATACCACTCCCAAGTATCATATACTGCTTCATTACCGATGCCTATCTGCTGTATACCTGTAATCAGGGGAAGTGTTACAGACATGATTTAGTTTAAGACTGCTTCGCTATAAGCTTTAGATTCTAGTTTTATCTTGATGGCTTTGAATGCAGTGATTGTATCTTCAATATCCTCAAATGTATGCACAGAAGTAGGAATTAATCTAAGTAAAATCATTCCTTTAGGTATAACAGGATAAACCACTATAGAACAGAATATTCTGTGGTTTTCTCTTAAGTCATACACTAATCTCATCGCTTCTTCTACGCTACCTTTCATGTAGACAGGAGTCACACAAGAATTAGTGCCACCTATGTCAAATCCAGCAGCCTTTAATCCACTTTGTAATTTATTGACGTTAGCCCATAGCTTATCTTTTAGCTCAGGCATGCTTATCATCATTCTTAAGCGCTTAAGATTACCTTCTACATAAGGCATTGGTAATGACTTAGCAAATATTTGTGATCGCATGTTATACTTTAAGTACTTCACTAGATCTTTATCGCCAGCTAAGAAAGCTCCAATGCTACCAAGCGATTTAGCAAAAGTTGCGAAGTACACATCTATATCGTCCTGAACATTTTGCTCTTCTCCAGCACCCATACCAGTTTTACCTAACGTACCAAATCCATGGGCGTCATCTACCATGAACATGAACTTATATTTGTCTTTAAGCGCTACGATTTCTCTAAGCTTTCCTTGATCTCCTCGCATCCCAAACACTCCTTCTGAGATGACTAAAATTCCACCGCCAGTTTTCTCAACGATTTTCTGAGCTTTGGCTAAGTGATCTTCGAGAGATGAGATATCATTATGCTTATAAGCGAATCTCTTACCTGCGTGCATTCTCAATCCATCAACTATACAAGCGTGACAACCTGCATCATAGACTGCAACATCATGTCTTGACAGTAAACAATCTACAGCAGACATAATTCCTTGATACCCAAAGTTGACTAAGACAGCTGCTTCTTTATTTTCGAATTCGGCTAATTCTTTTTCTAACTCATAGTGAGCACTGGTATCTCCTGACATCATACGAGATCCCATAGGATAGGCGAGGCCCCACTTAGTGGTCGCTTCTCCATCTACCTTTCTTACTTCTGGATGATTACCTAGACCTAGATAATTGTTAATAGACCAGACAATGACTTCTTTATCATTGAACTGCATTCTGTTGCTTAATTCTCCTTTGAGCTGTGGAAATATGTAATATCCTTCAGCATCCTCAGCATATTTACCTAGAGGACCAGCGTCCTTCTTAATCCGATCAAAAATGTCCATTTTGGCTAAATATTTAGTTCGTTTTGTAAGTCAAAGGAACGGAATTCTTTTCAAAAAGACGCAAACATAAGTAAATGGATAATCTTTGATGATTATAAAGACTAATATGTTTAAAACAGCACTATTTAGGCCATTTTTCAGCTTTAACTGACAATTTCAAGTGGGTTTATAGCTTTTTCAAGCATAATTATAAATGTTAAACTGGTCGGATTGGTTTACTAAGAATTTTATCTTTTTAGAATGCTTGATATGAAAATCATATATCAAGCTGACTATTTTTCATTCATCAACTTCTTATTCACTTTGAGTTCAGTTTTGGATTCAGTTTTACTTTTTATTGCTAAAAACTCTGTTTCCATACCTTCGAGTTCTTCTTTCAGTTCTTCGTACCTCGTGTACATATCTTGTCCTGGTCTTTTATCTGCTCCAGAAATCACATTTAGTAAGTAACCTACTTGATTAATAAATTTAACTTGGGTATATCTTCCTTTCTTGCGTGTCAATCTATCATCTAAAACAGCAAGCTTCTTACTTGATTCGGATTCTTTAGATTTAAGTTTTTTTGATTTCTTACTTACGTCGTTAGCTAGTCTCTTTGCGCTAGATAATAGTGCAGTAACTTTTAATGCCAATTTCTCTTGTGCTTCAATGTCCTCATGGCTTACACCTGATTCAATAACTCTTGGGTCGGATTTTAACATAAAGCTTTGACTTAAGGTGTCATTACTTGTTATAAGTCTTGCGGTATAGTTTCCGTGAGATGTGTAAGGGCCATTTTGATATTGCTTAGTGCTACTCTTATCCCATGATCCAAAATGTCTCATATCCCA
>CALFUQ010000034.1 GCA_937929885.1 uncultured Saprospiraceae bacterium | reverse complement strand
GGCAGCAGCTTCACAGAGCATATGCCGAGCTGCAGCACCTGCTTCTCTCAATGCCTTCCATCCTGATCTGATAGCATTGCTCCCTCCAATAAATTGACGACTATACAATGCTGTATTTAGCGGCGCCTGCTCCACTATCACATCACTCCAGTCGACATCTAATTCTTCTGCCACAATCATTGGCATGGAGGTCTTTATGTTTTGACCTCCTTCTGGGTTGGGAGACATGATCGTTACTTTGCCATTGTCCGCGATCTTTAGATACCCGTTGATCTCAAACCATTCTTGAGGGATATCACCTACTTCGCTCTCTGACAACTTACATCCTGCAAGCCAACTAAAACTCAACATCAACCCACCACTTGCTAAAGCAGATGACTTTACAAATGACCGTCTATTGTATGATGAAGTATTGATTTCCATAATATTATAAGTTTAATATTCAGACCATTTTAAGCAATGATATCTGATATACTCTTTTCTAAGTTGATAATAATTCGTTGAATGGCTATCAAATAGTTATGATTTTTGTATGCTCTAATGTCTTATACCTTTTAGTCAATACATAAATCGTTTCTTTAAGTTCACTAAACTAAAAATATTCAGATGCTCTTTAATGACGATATCACTACTTTATTTATACAAGCACATATTAGCGTACACTCTGCTATCAAAGGATTTCTTTTACTGTATTTGATATTTCAATTATAGTAATCAATTACAAAGAATCTAATGCCCAACTAACGCCAAGAGACACATTCATTATGGTTGGTCTATTCTGATAACCTAAGTCTCTTACCAGCCAATTATTTATTTGGTGATCAAGTCCTAGTATCGCTATTATTTTTGATCTCTTGGTTACACTATATGATAATTGACTCTCTAGTAAATAGCTCCATTGAAAAGATGAATTATATAAGCTACTGTCGTTTAACAGAATCGTCTCTCCAGATTGAATGATAGTTTTACCATCACTAATCCTATATAATTGTGTGCTCAATCCTGTTTGGAGTGCTAACCCTAGGCCACTTTTTTCAATTTCATAGCCGAACAGTAAGGGTAATTTAATAAGCGTATGCTTGTTATGATTAAGGAATATTCTTTGCCTCAATCCAGGCACCATATCCCTATACGTACTGCTGACTTCTCTAGTTTGAAAGGAAACGAATACTGTATCAAGTGTATTAGGTCTGTTTAAAGTTACATCTTCATCTGAGCGAAAATCACTTTTATACCTCAGTTGCTTAACCTCCAAACCTGCTTGAACAGACCATGACTGAGTAATATATTTTCTTAATCTTAGATTGGCTTGCCAGCCAATCAAAGTTTTATCTGCAGCCAATGCCATTTGATTGCGAGTCTGAGCAATATTGGAAAAAACATTACTACCACCACTTAATTGTACTTGCCAGTTTGAGACATATTCCTTTTGCCTAAGGATAGTATCAGAAGTAACATCAGGCAGATCGAACGCATGATAAGTTTTAAGAGGCACAACTGGTAAGCTGAATAAAGGATTTAAATCTAAAAATCTTGTGTCGTCTTTAAAATCAACATTTTGGAAATCATTCCCTTTACCAATATTCGTTAATTCTGAAACTCTAGCTGGTTGAGGTGAATTGTCATATTCGTTCAAAGTGGAGATCAGATCTGCTTGTCCAACAAGTTGAGAATTCAATTTTTTCGATTTTGCATTGATAGAAAGTTGGTCTCCCCTTTTAATTATTAGAGTATTTTTCTTTGGTTGTACGAGCCTTTTACTTATTGATTCTATAACTGTATTTTCTTCTGAGTTAACAGCAATGATTATATGTTCTTCTGTGTTTAGATTTTCTTTACTTAAATCAAGAGTATTATGATCCTCTGAGAGTACTTTAGGTTTCTCGTTAGTGCTGACTATTTTATCATTAGCAGTTTTTTCTTCGCTAATCGTTGAAGGAACTTGATTTGAGCTTGATATATTCTTTATAAGAATAATTCCAATTACTATAAATAATACTAAAATGCCTGTCCACCAAAGCCAAATAAATCTTCTTCTCCTTTTGTCTTTTTTTAAGCCTAATAATATTTTTGGGCCTAATTTATCCCAATTAAGATTATCTGGTATGAGATCAATATTTGGCTCATCAAAATCGTTTCTGAAGTTTCCTTTTTTATCAAATAAGTCCATATAAATTTTCTTTTTGGATAGTTGATATTCTTTTCTTTAATAATTGCTTTGCCCTTGACAATTGAGATCTAGAGCTTACTGAATCTATACCCAGTTGATGGCTAATCTCTTTGTGAGAAAAGCCATCAATAATGTATAAGTTAAATACTGTCCTATAACCTTCTGGCAGTTCACTTATCAATCGAAGTAAAAATTCTTTATCTATAGATTCCAGATTTGTTAGTTCAACTGCAGGAACTTCATTCAACATTGTGAGTTCGACTTTTTTATGCTTCTTTTCTATTCTTTGAAAATTTAAAATTTTATGTATGACAATTGATTTTAGCCAATATTTAAATTCCCCCCTTTGAGAATCATACTTCTTTATACTTTTAAATACTTCAATAAATATATCTTGAACCATATCAGGAATACTTTTATCAAGTATTCCAAACCTTCGTATGATTGTCAGTACATATGGCAAAAATGATTCGTACAACATTTTAAATGCTGCTTCTTCCTCTTTTTTACACCTTTCTATTATTTGATCTTCTTGCAATTGAATAAATTCTATTCTGTCTTATGCTTATATAAATTATTTGTTAATCATTACTCACATTCACTCTCTGTCTTGATCGCTATAAATTCAATAGTCATCAGACCTATACTTTCAGTTCTTGTACAAAAGTCATCTGGCCCTGCTGGTTCTACATCTCCAACTGTTTTGAAAAACTCAGCTTCAAGCTTTCCTGTTATGTAGTCATTAGTCTCATCGTAAATTTCAAGTTTTGGCTCCTGTGAAATGCATGAAATTTCTCGAGAAGGATCCCATCTTGAGGATATGTGAGGGGCATCTGCTTCTTTCTCGATCATAAACGAATTAATAAAACCAAACTCACCATTTGACTTTGATAAGAACAAAGCATATTCTCCATCGCCTGAGGTTGATATTGAAAAGGATCCATTTTCAACCGTAATACATGGAACTTGTGGAGTTATGAAATAAAAGTCTTCATGGATTGTGCAATAGCTTGCTTCAAAAGCAGATTCTACACTTTCATCTTTTGATTTGAAAGTTACTGCTGCATCTTTATCAGTTACGATAGTAGGTTTGTGAAGGTTTACTTCATTTACTTGATCGATATTCTCTTTGCTACAAGCTACTAATACAAACAAAACGCATAGGAAAATGAGTATTCTAGTAGTCATAATTTTTAATTTATAATTAAATAATAATAAGCTTTACTCACTTATTAACAACTAGGGGTAAAACGTTGCAGCTGAAGAGATTTTTTATAATTTTTTTCTATTTAATCCCTAAGAAGTAATTTCTGATATTTTGAATCATCGGTATTGTTTTGAATGTCAACGACCTGATAGAATGAGTAAGCTATACTGCTTTAGAGTATCTAATTAAAAATCGCCCTCCATGTAAAAGAAAAGTGAAACGATCTACCCTATAAGCAAATTTTCACATGTAAGGAATCTTACATATTATTTAGATGCCATTAAGCAGTCTCTTTGGTAGTTTGTAAAGCGCTTTGCATATCTTACCTGAACTCAGATTTTCAATGTGCCTTTACAATGCTATTGTGGTCTTAAGGGTGTTCTGCGTTAGAAGTAGAATTTATTCCAGTATTCCATGAAAGTTGATCTTTCATATTGAGTCTAGGAGAATTATATTAAGAAGCATAAAACAATATTTACACGCTTATGTACAAGATAATAGTTAATAAGGAAAATAATTTTCTATATCCGATTTCGCTCTTCAGTGCTGCATTTATGATCTTGTTGTTTTCTTCTTTTAGTACTACTAGCCTATCACTAGAAACTACTGATACTTTTGGTGATGCAGAATTCAAATTATCCTTAGACAATTCATTAGTGAGTTTTACTGGCAGGTATCTTGGAGATAAAGATGTTAATATAATCAACTGGATTACAGCATCTGATGAGAATACCGATTACTTCACCTTAGAAAGATCGATAGATAATGGGCCTTTTGAGGAAATTGGAAAAGTAGATGCAAAAAGTACAGGTAGTGCTGAAGCGTTGTACAGTTTTGATGATACGGAGATTTTAATTGGTGGGATATATAACTATAGACTACAACAAGTATCAAGAAATGACTCATCAGTTTGGAGTGATTTAGTAAGTATCAATGTGCGGAGACTAGTAGAATCAGAAACTTCGGTAAAAGTTTTCCCCGATACAGCAAGCGAGTTAGTAAATGTGGATATAGTTAAGGGAGAATCTGATGTTGTTTCAGTTAATTTGTTTGACTTGAGAGGTAAATCAGTTACAATAAATAATGTGAATGTATTTGCTGGAGGGAGTTTTGCTTCTGTACAAATACCAGTTACAAAATTACCTAAAGCAACCTATATATTGAGAATAGATGTAGGGAACCAAGTTTTCATTAAGAAGGTAACATTGGTTGAATAATACTAGATATGCTATATATTTTATAGAAGGGTTTAAATTCTAACAGGAGTTTCCTATCAAGAACATGCTATTTAATTTTGGCCTAAAATTGATTTCACAATATCTATTTCAGTAAGCCCGTACAGGAAAAAATTTCCAACCTTTTTACACTCCGCAAAATCCACTGGTATATCGTGATATGATACATTACCAAATGCATCATGTCTATTTACCTTTTTATTTCTCCCTTGGAAAGCTCTTTTGGTCTGAGTAAATAAATTAAATCCGTAAAGCATATTTTTTTGGTGTATTACCAGATCTATACCTTGCTCAACATCCAATCTAGTATTATAGCTTACCGCGCAATCACGAAGCCGCTCACTAGCTAGCTTAGAGAAATGTAAATCTCTAATTAGTGAAGGGTAAGTCCTAAATACTCTTGCTCTTAGCGCTTCTTGCTTATTCTTATCCAAATAGTATTCAGAGAACCATGCTTTATTTACAATTAGATAAGCATTCCAAAATTCCTCTTGTGTAGGGATAGTTTGTTTGTTATAAATGTAAGTGTAAAACGATGTCAGAAATATTGGAAATTTCATTTTCCATTCTACTTCTTGATTTCTTATTTGAGAAAATTCTAGAGCATATGATTTTATCTGACTTTCAATATCTGTAGAGCTAAGCTTAAATAAATCTAGCTGGTTAGGATAATCATCAATACGAAGAATTTTCTTAGACATTAGTTACATAAGATAACTATTCTTAGAAGACTGTTTTAGTTTTCTAGTCCGATATGACTCCTTACTAATCTTAGCTCACCATAGGTTACATCATAAGGAATAATAATTCGCAGATCCGTAAAGTTTTTCTCTCCATGGTCTCTTATACTATTACTTATTTTCTTGACTCTATCTTCCTTCATGATTTCAAAAATCGAAATTCGTTGGTCTTTAATTAATTTACTTAAATGAGCTTCGATAGTCCCCACTGAGAGGTTTCTTATTTTGGCTATACCTGCTGCGTTTTGCCCTGCTTTAAACAGCTCGTATGTAGTCTCATAGGTTTGCCCTTTCACTCGCGCTTTAGGGGTGGCTTTTTCATCTTGTACGTGTTTAGGGTCTTGAGGGTGTAGCTTGCCATCTAGGTAAGTTAGCTTGTATAGGTTGTTAATCTTGGTCCATATGTTATCTTCTAAATGAGTTAGCAGTTTCACATATTTCGCGACTTTTGTTTTTTTACTGTACTCAGAGATATGCTTGTTTATTGGTTGTATAAATTTTTCATGTAGTTCATCAGTGAAGTATATGATAGCTTTACCAGTCCTGTCAGCAAGATGAGAATGACTTTTTTCTTCACTATGTACTTTGTCAAGGTGTTTTTTGAAGTTGTCAGATACGCCGACTAGTTTTTTAAGTTGTCCTCTTAGATCTTTGATTAGTAAGATGCAATCTGCTTTTGCAGGAATTTCATTTTCTTTCACATGTGATTCCCAGAGGTCTAAGTAACCATCGAGTGATTCAAAATCAAATTTAGTTTTGAGTCGATAAAATTCATAGTTAGCTTTTTCGTCCTCGAGGATTTTTTCGATGTTCTCCCCTAGCTGATTTTGCTGTGTAAAATTAAGGACACGCTGATCACAGATAACGTTAGCTGTACTTAGTTTTGATATTAATGTAAGACCTTCTAAAGACGTACATCTACTCAGTGCAACATATAGCTGACCACTAGCGAATGTTTTCTCAAGATCTAATATCAATTTATCAAAAGTCAAACCTTGGCTTTTATGTACAGTTACCGCCCATGCAAGTCTAAGTGGGTATTGAGTAAATGCTCCGAGTTCTTCTTGTATGATTTTGCCATCCTCTTGATCTACCGAATATCTCTGGTTCTTCCACTCCACAGGTTCTACAATAATTTTGTGACCGTCATCGGGTTTTATAGTTATTGCTTCTTCACCAATACTTAATACTGTACCCGTTTTTCCATTGAAATATAGACTCTCAGAGTGATTTCTGATAAACATGACCCTAGCGCCTTCTTTAAGTGTAATTTGTTGGCTAGCTGGATATGCTGATTCAGGGAATCTTCCACTAATAACAGCGTCTAGATTAATCTTTTTGCTTTCTATTTTATCCAGTTCAGATTGGTTAATTGTATCTGCTTTCTTATTGTGAGTTGTAAGGGTAATAGTATCTGTGAAATCTGGTTTGTCAGTATAGTTTTTATTTAGTGTAGCAATAGCTTTTTCGTTTCGCTCACCAGCCCTTATTGCGTTTAGGATATTAATAAATGATTCTTCTTTTTGACGATATACTTTTTTTAGTTCGACTGTGATTGATTCTGATTGCTTCCAGACTAGAGAATCATAGAAATAAAAACCTTCATAATATTTAGAGAGGACATATCTATCTTGCTCTTTTACGATTGGAGATAATTGAAATAAATCTCCAATGACTAATAGCTGGACACCTCCGAAAGGAACTCCGTTTTTTCTTACCCTCTTTAAACTCTGGTCAATCGCATCTAGCAAATCTGCTCTGACCATACTGATCTCATCGATGATTAATAACTCTAAAGCTAGAAAGAGATCAAGTTTGTCTCTTGAAAATTTCTGGTGTTTGGTTAACTCATAACCATCATAATACCGCTCCTGTGACTCATGCTGATCTCGATATGGAATAAAAGATTTAAATGGAAATAAGAATAACGAATGGAGTGTAACACCGCCAGCATTGATCGCCGCGACACCAGTAGGTGCAGCTACGATATAGTTTTTTTCGGTTTCTTCTAAGATTTCTTTAAGAAGTGTAGTCTTTCCAGTACCAGCTTTGCCAGTTAAGAAGATGTTTCTATTAGTGTTAAGTATAAAATCTTTTGCAATTCCTCGTTCCCAATTTAGCTCAGTCATAGACATCCCTTAATTTAATAAGATTATTGAGATTATCTAATTTATGTTACTTGTCTGCAAAGTGATAATGGAATACGATGATCCAAAGAAAACTTACGGCTAATGCAAATTTTTGGATGATGCCTATCCAGTATAATCCAAGGCTTGTGAAGTACATGATAAAACTGGCAGTAAGAGATACTACAACTAGCCAAGCTGAATTTTTAAGAAAACTAGAATTAGATTTTATTGCTGCGTAACTCAAACACACAACCACGGTGGCTCCAAATGGGAATGATAGAGCTACAAATAGGTCATGGTTGTCAGTCGATGCAAGTAACCCAAAGCTCATTGCTAATACAGAACATACTTGCAACCCAAGTCTCAGCTTAGTATTTTGGAAAAGCTTCGGAATCAGAATTAGTAGGATAGCAAGAATAGATAAACAGAGAATCCCCCACCCTAAAACCGCATATGGTCTAGCAGCGTTTAGATCTCCATTTAAGCTTTGTTTATACATCAGATCACACCAGTAGTTGTGAAACCAATCATAGCCAATGGAGTTTGCACTCATAATTGACCCTCCAGGATACAAGGTAGCTGAGTAGATATAGAGCATTAGAAATGCTCCTATGCCGATAGGTGGTAAGTGTTTTAATGGCTTTGTCATCTCTTGATCAAACAACGTATAATAGTCACCTTGAAAATAGTCTTAATCTCGGCTATTAATAGGAAGATTAGGTCGATTTTAAACTAGAGTCTACTAGGAAGGTGAATTAAGATAAGTTTTCCACTGTAGACATATAAATGTTAGGAAAAGCTCATATCTATAATAGCTTTAATATTTATATTGCTACTTGATTAAAAGCAGTTCTGATTATGATAAATTACGGTGAAGCATCCTTAAAGAAAGTAACCTTACATGGTATAGGATCTAAAGCTAATAATGAAGGGGTGAATCTCTCAGAGTCCTCGATAGTGATCAATGATGGATACTTAGAGGATATCATGCTTCAGTATTTTTGTAAAAACTTCAGGTCACCTGAGTTTCATCATCTAGGTAATATAGATGAGAATCCGGTGTTTAGGTTTGCTGCAGAAGCATTTGATAACCCAGGTCAGATACATGAGCTGTCTAAAGAAGTTGCCGTACATCTTTATGAAAACTCTGATAATCCAAATATCAATTCTGGAGAGTTACTAATAGCCCATATAGATAATGTGCTAGTGGATGATGAATTAACCTCTGCAATTGCCATATTCAAGTCTGAGACAAAGGATGTTTTTCTCCAACTAAAAGCAGCTGCTAATATCATTGCCTATGAGATCGGTGTAAGTATTGACAGGCCAGATAAAGGTTGCATTATACTTAATACTGAAAAAGATGATGGCTATAAGATTTGTATGATTGACAAGAATAGCTTGACTAGAGAGGCTCACTTCTGGAAGGTAGATTTCCTTAATGCTGTCTTTAGGTCTGATGAATTTCAGAATACTACTCATTATATCAAGGCTACTGAATCATTTATCCAAGATAGACTTAAGCCATTACATGATATCGATAAAAAAGAAGAATCAGAGATACTAGGACGAAGTGAACGATACTTCAATACGCAAGACAAATTTAACCCTGAGCAATACCAGCAATCTATATTTACTGATGAGAAAGTGATAGAAGACTTTAAGGAGTATAAAAAAGACTATCAAGAGTATAATGACATGTCGTTTTTAGATGATTTTGAGATATCTAACAAAGCAGTCAAGAAGCATGCTAAGGTTTTTAAAAGCGTAATCAAGCTAGATAAGAATTTCCACATCTATGTGCATGGTAATCGCGACATGATAGAGCGTGGGACCGATGAGTCAGGTAGGAAGTTTTATAAGGTTTACTACCAGGAAGAGACTTAGATTTTGAAAAAAAATTACAATACTGAGATTATTTTATATGCTATTGGTATGATTCTAATGTCACTCTCGGTATTAGATATTATAAAAGGAAACTTCAGTATTTGTGCCATTGTTTTTGGGTTACTAATCGTGTTTTATGCTACATTTTTATTTATAAGACAGCATTCAAGTTGTTTTCATAAGTTGTTGATATCTAGACTTTTAACCACTCCCCTATCTACTCTCCCGCCTCGAATAGGGTGCGAGAGGGTATAGTTTGAGTTTCAAGGGTAAGACGACGGCAATCCAAACCATTTTGCTATCACTTGCTCAGCAATCTTTCCTTGCGGACTGAAGCGAATTCCCATGCCAGGTGTATACTTAACACCCATATATTTTTTCCTTCTAGCTTCTCTATTAGCCCAGTAGTCTTCCAGCGTAAAACTATGCCCACCATGAAACCATTTCCAGATATATACCCCTCCAAACCACTCCTTATCCCATAGTGATTCGAAGAGCGCTTCGTAGCAAGTTGCTTGTACCTCATCGCTGATAGTTATCTTATCATTATCTACTCTAGAAGGCCATATCCATGGCTCTATTGCTGAATCCGTGGTATTCTTATATCCGATCTCTGTAAAGACTATAGGCTTATTAAATTTCTTTGATAACTTATTCATTGCTTTAATGGGCTTTCGCCAAGCTTTGATCAATTCTCGTTTTGTCGGAGATTCGTTTTTGACAAGTGGAAAGTAGGCCTGGATACCTATAAAATCTAAATCATCCCAAAATTCAATATTCTCATATTCCTTATAAAAATTTCCAGCATATGTGAGCTGTCCCGAGTATACCTTCCTGATATTCTTAATCATTGATCTCCATCTATCAGGGTGTTTGGTGGTAGGGATCAATAATTCTGTACCTATACACAGTGCTTCCATTTCTCCTTCCTCTGCTACCTTTGCGTAATGTAGAATCATCGCTTCATAATCACTAAACCACTGGTCCCACGCTGCTTCAGAATTCATTTTGATATCTGACCTCCACTTACCGCTTCTTGTTCGCATCCAGATATGTGGTTTTAAAATGGTTTTGATACCACAGCTTTTCGCCATCTGTGCTGTGTAGATCAATCCATAATCAGACTCTCCCCAGTGATGCTTGCTATTACCACTACTGAATTTTACGGATGGCTCATCATGCTCTCCCATCCATGCAAAAGGGGTCTGAGATATCCATTCAATATTATTATTGATCAGTGGCTCAAAATTGATATTCGTAATCGAGTCACCTGCCACCCAGCACACTCCTTTGATCTTATCTTGACAGAGGCTTAAATTACAAGCACAACAAATAATAAAAATGATTAGCCCAATCCTAGACATAGCGCTTTATAAAGTTTACCATCAGATATTTCTGCTCCAGAGTTAAGCATTTCAAATAATTCGATTTCTCTTTGTTTTTGATATTCTTTTGTAGAGTTATATATGCTTACTCCTTCACTAGGTATTTGCTCTACCGAACTTACTTCCAACAAATTTATTTCTTCTTTATTTGATTCTAGACCCACGAGGACTATCTGGTTTGCTTGAAAATGAAAGCAAGCGATATTATTTTTTGCTCTTCTGATAACATACTGTGTTTGTCTCATCAATTTCTCAAAGATTACATCGCTAAATAGAGAGATAATTGATTG
>CALFUQ010000033.1 GCA_937929885.1 uncultured Saprospiraceae bacterium | reverse complement strand
TAGCTTTGAAGGGTTTAATTACGGTAGGTTAGATATTAAGTACAAAGATTATCAGGATCTATTAGCTGGTGATAATTTTAAAATCATAGAGTTAAATGGTGTCTTCAGTGAACCAGCACATATTTATGATCCAGAGTTTAGACTGCTAGAAGCATGGAAAGTTTTGCTTCAACATTTTAAACGATTATATCAAATAAGTCATAAATCACTTCAGCAAGGAGAAAGCCCAATGAGTTTGACTGATGGGTTTAGTAAAATCAATCAACATTTTAAGATGGTGTCTAAGCTTTCTGTTTAGAGGATAAACAAACATTGTTGAACTTGATCCGTCAATAAAAAATTAAAGGCAAATCTTAGTTTTTAAATAGATTTTATTAAATTTCTAAACCAATTTATATATACCCAATTTAAGCAATTGAACAATTTTTTAAAAACTCCTTGGAGCTCCTCCTTTGTAGCAGCTTCTCTTTTATATAAATTCAGCAAATCAATAGAATCAAGCTTAATGGGTTTAAACTGTTAGCCTATCTTTTGTCGATCAAGGGCTATAAAATGAAGTATGAATTATTAACCAATTAATTATACAACCTCATGAGTGAAAACAATTTTAAAGAAGATGATTACCTAGCAACCTCACATTATCAAGGCAAGCCGAAGTCAAGCGAAAGTTCAGATTTTTCGGTTTTTACACAAGACAATCAGTCTTACTTTGCATTATTAGATGCTGCTGGTGAAGTCGTTTTGAGAAGTGAAGGCTACGCAACTGAAGCTTCAAGAAACAAAGGAATAGAATCAGTAAAAAACAACAAAGAAGATAATTCACGATGGTCTATAACTGAAAAAATGGGCTATTTCTTCCTTGTTCTAAAAGCTGGAAACAATCAAGAAATAGGAAGGAGTAGTTCCTTTAAGTCAATGGAGGCAGCTAAATCTGCATTAACATCCTACTCTACATCGGGATCAATGGCTGCGAGCAATGTACAGGCGAAACAAGATATCTTAAAGACAGAGGACAAAGAAGATGATTACCTGTCATGCAAAGAATATCAAGGTCATGCCATAAACGATCAAGAAAATAATGTTGCTTTATTTAAACACGAAAACGGCCAGTTTTACTTTGCACTATATAATGATGATGGAGATGTTAAAATTAGAAGTGAAGGATTCGAAACCGCAAAGAATAGAGATCAAGAATTATCTGCAGTTTTAAAGTATCATAGAGACGATAGTATGTACACTATGCTCGAAAAAGGAAAATACTTTATGATGGTACTCAGGGATAAATATGGAAATGAAGTTGGTAGATCCTGTCTCATGAAGAGTGAAGAAAGTGCTACTGCACTAGTTGCTGAAGAACCTGTAGTAAGAAAGGTCGTTAGTACTAGAATAACAAACACGTCAACAGTAGCTGCTGTTGAAGACGATTACTTAAAGTGTGATGCATATTTAGGACATCCAGTCACAGATCATGATAACAATATTGCCTTATTCACAGGGGCAGATGATCAATTATATTTTGCTGTTTATAACCCTGATGGAAGTGTGAGACTAAGGAGCGAAGGCTTCAAGACAGAAGCAGGAAGGGATAACGAGCTGAACGCAGTGATAGAGCATATGGAAGACTCTGACAAATACACGGTAATCAACAAAGGCAATTACTCGATAAAAGTCTTAAAAGATATTCTGGGGAGAGAAATAGCACGCTCTTGCATGTATCCAAATAGTTAATAAGAAATATTAAATAATCACAAAAATCAAAAACATTTAAAATGAGTGAAAGAGAAGAAAAATTAGCCAGGCTTATTGAAAAAGCTGAGTCACAACTAAGCGAAGTTGGTGTATCCCCAATAGATTCTGGATTGGTAGCTGAGATTGCTGGTCGATTCAAAATGATGCTTGATAACAAAGACGCTATGCTTGTCTCTGGTTCGGATCCATCTGAACTAGAAACAGTAAGAAAGAATTTTGTAGAAAAAAAATTAGGCGTAACTGATAAAGACAAGGGGATGGCAGTTGTAGAAAAAGTTGCAAGCCAAATGTCAGGTATAAAAATGAAAAGTAGAGTTGCTTTTTATTACTTAGTTCAGAAGGAACTAGGATAAATATCAAAAAAAAAGATCGAGTTTCTCGGTCTTTTTTTTTATTCAACACTTACTTAATAGATTATCAATTAATTAACATTAAACTCCTCAATCTTTGAGCGCCTAGCATCCATCATCTCATCCAGATGTTCTGCAAGCTTTGGGTTCAGTTCGATCATTTCTAAGACCTCATTTTGTGAAACTGTAATCACTTTCAAATCTTCGTGAGCCTTCACAGAAAAGGAACTAAACTTCTTTGTAAATACGGTAATTTCTCCAAAGAAATCTCCGTCTTGTAATTGCCCAATCGTCACTGTTTCATTATTTTCAGTTGTAGTTTCTAGAATAGCTTTGCCTTCCAAGATTACATATAATGATCCAGTAAGATCACCTTGCTGAATGACAGTTTCTCCTTTGCCGAAATACTGAATTTCCGAGCCATCGATCAGTTCGGTGACATTATTTTTTTCGATCGGTAACATCTGAGGTAGTTTCTTCAAAGAATTTTCTAATTGACTGAGTTTGTACTTTTCCTTGTCGGTCATTTGATGAGCTTGATGAACTACCATCTGAGTCATAGGCATAACCAAGTCATGACGACGAGAGATGTACCATATCCGAGACATAAAATCATCCATTACATCTTCATGATCCTTAAAGTTACTGATGGCAAATTCTACCTCGTATACCACTTTCGATTCTGTATAGTCATTTGTTTTTATTTCAGGCTCAGGTTCATGCAGAATACCAGGTGTCGAATAACAAGTTTTCAATAATGCTTCTTTGACTTTATTGGGAGGATTCTGATGTGAAAAACCAATTTCAGTTTTCATTATATGCACCTTCGTCGGACGACTAAAATTCTTGATTGTCCCTTGCCCGATTACGAGGTGTGGGATGACTATTAATTCTTTCTCACGTGTTTCAATTCTAATCGCACGCCAGTTCATTTCTATTACTCGACCCCGCTGGTCTTCTACTTCAATGTAATCTCCTTCGGTAAATGGTTTCTCATAAACTAATGCAATGCCAGAAAATAGATTTCCTAGTGTATCCTGCAATGCTAAACCAATCACAAAAGAACCTAATCCCAATGCTGTTACTAAGCCACCAAGGTCTGCCCCCCACACCATGGACAGCACAATCGCAGCTCCAAATAACACCATTACTACTCGAAAAATATCTAAGAATAACTGAGGAATTTTTGTCTTCTTTTGCTTCGAACCCTGCCCAGTGAAAAAGACAACATTGACTAAAGCCAACATTATATTAATCACTAAAATCCAAATGAATGTTTCTAGCAGTTTCATCAAGGTAGAGCCCCGAGGGTATTCCAAGACCTGAGTAAAAACAACACTTATAGCAATCAAAGGAAGAATGATGTTCTTAAATGTATTGAGCGGTGCTGATAACTGTTTATTTTTTTTCTTGGTCAAGTGCGACACTTCATTGACGACTACTATAATGAGTGGAATGCACACCATCAATAGTATTCCGTATATAAACCAGTTACTTTGAAAAAATTTGTTCTCGAAAAATTCCATTTTTATTGTTGTACCATAATTGTTTGAATTTAGAAGATCTTAACTCTTTAGTCTTACTTCTCCATATTTCCACACTTCGAAGTCTGGTTTCGGACTATCTCCCAAAGTGTGCTTTTCAAATTTGTATTGTTCTTGTAGTTTCTGATATACTTCCTTTGAGACTAAAATCTGATTATCCTCTTTAAGATCTTTCAAAGAGAAAACCTGATTGACTGTTTGTCCCCAGAGATCGTAATTGAATTTTTCATTACCTACGATACCAGCAATGACTTCACCACTATGAAGGCCTATATGCAAGGATAATTGGATATTATAGTTGATATTAAACTGGGCAGTCAATTGACGGAGCTCCAAAGCAAATTCAAAAATTTTCTTTGCATGATCGAGTCTTGGATAAAACATCCCACAAGCCGCAAAATAGGTATCACCTACGGTCCTTATTTTTTCTACTTGATGCTTTTCTGCTGCAGTATCGAATGTCTCTACTAAGTGGTTCAATAGATTGACTGATTCTTCAGCTCCGATTTTGCTAGTTAATTCTGAGAACCCAGCTATGTCAATAACAACCAGAGAAGCATTAGGATAAGTATCAGCTATGTTTTTTTCTCCACGTTGCAGACGATCTGCAATTTGCTTTGGGATGAAATTTAAAAGCAGCTTTTCATTTTCAAGACTTTGTGATGCAATGACATTCTGTTGTTTTTCAATGTTGTGCGTCATTTCATTAAATGATGAGGCCAATTCACCAAACTCATCTTTAGATTGAATGTCAATCTCTTGGCTATAATCTCCTGCACTTAATCTGCGAACTCCCTCTGATAATTTTTCAATCGGTTGCACAAATCTTCCCGCCAAATACATCGCTAAAAAAGTCACCAAAAGAATCATAATACATAGTGCAATGAAAACTTTCTTCTTAAAGCTATCGATTGGAATATTTGCTTCTGCTTCATCTATCTCTGATAAGATTACCCAATTCAAATCTGGAATCTGTAACGGGGCATAAGAGCTTAAAACAGGCACGTAACGATAATCCTCTATGACTTTGGTTTCGCTTTTCCCTGTCAATGCTTCCCTCACTCCTTCTGTCTTTACACGCTGATTCAATATCGTTGTACCTATACGATACATTTTATCTACTTCTTCTT
This sequence comes from uncultured Saprospiraceae bacterium, assembly GCA_937929885.1. GTDB lineage: Bacteria > Bacteroidota > Bacteroidia > Chitinophagales > Saprospiraceae > CALFUQ01. The sequence goes on along the minus strand of CALFUQ010000033.1, from coordinate 1,984 downwards.
TCTCTATCCCTATATCCATCAGTGCTTGAGTATAACCCACTGTGTCTTGCAAATAAAACCGAGAAATAGATCTCATCATAAAGTCCTCCCCAACTAGATAAGTCTCCCCAGAATCGCCAAGTCCATCTGTTTTCCAGTTATTATTACCAGTCATAATCTTATTGATTTCATTTACTGGCATTTGCAAAACCAATGCACCCACAGTCTCTGCACCGTCGGTAATCGGAATACCAACGAAAGCTGCCGGCGCTCCATATGATGGGCGATAATTATCAAAATCAATAAAACTTGCTTTCTTAATGTCTCTGTTGGATCGAAGTCGACGGGCAAGTTCTGCCAAGTTACTTTCCTTATACGGTCCAGTGTAAAGATTGGTGGCGTAGTCAGTCTCTTTATAAGCAGTATAGACTATATCGCCCAATTCTAAATCAATCAAGAAGATGTCATAAAACCCAAACTTTATAATAACGTCTGTAAGATATTGATGATAGCGTTGATGTGCTACACTGTAATCACTTCCATCCTTGGCATCTTGTAACAGATGTTTTTCGCCAGCAGGATTTGGATTTTCGACTATGTATTCATATTGCAAATAACATGCTTCTACAGTATTCGGGTAATACAGTTCAGGATTGTTCTTTATATCCATATTCTGTGAAACCTTATCCACAAAGTCATCATAGTGAACACTCAATTGTTTGCTACACTCGGCGTTTAACTGAGTATTACCAATTTTTCGAAAACCTTTTTTAAAGTCATTTAGTGCTTGGACAACCATCTCATTACTACCTAATACTTCTGTGATATTCCCGACTTCTCGAAAGTAGCTTTCGATTTGATATTTTTTGGAAGCCTTGATACTTGTAAGCTGATTAAAAATGCTTTGGTTTATGGCATTTTTTCCATTGACATAACCTACGTATATCAGTAGCATCGCAGAGATAGCACTTACTAAAATCAGCATTAACATCAATCGAGAACGAATGCTTAAAAACTTTGAGGAAATACTCATGCTGTTAGCTATTGTTGGGTTTTCAATTTGTTTTGAAGTTGGTTTTATTGCGGATAAGCATTAAGCTCTCACGGAACTTTTATCCGCAAGTCATGAATTGCTCTATCACTACCTGTTAAATATAAGGAACCAAGTAGAAAAATAAGCTCTTAGGCTTAATAAAGCTAATAGTGCTAATCAACAGACAATCAACCCTCTAGCAACAAGAATTATCCACCTATATCAAAAAAATATTAGGAAATGCGTACGTAGAATATATCTCTTTCGAGCTGGATTTAACCTTAATTGATTATGATAAATTACAGAGAAACAACAGTTAAAAGGTCACTTTAAACTGCATAGGATCAAAGGTGAATAATGAGGAGTGTCTCTATCAAAGTCATCATTATACCAATGATGGATTATAGAAATAAAGTTTAGCCCCTTGATTGATGTTTACCTAGGCCCTTCGCATGATCGAGAATTGTAACATCAATCCAATATGCTTGCCCCGCATATTGAATAAATTTCCAATTAAGGTCTCAAATAGAACGAACAAATAATTTAAAAAACAAAAGACCCATTTCTAATTCAAGAAATGAGTCTTTTTGTAAGTGGGCCCACGAGGACTTGAACCTCGGACCACCTGATTATGAGTCAGGTGCTCTAACCAACTGAGCTATAGGCCCTGTTTTATCTGTAACAAGCCAAAGGCTTCATAACAGCTATTTAAAGCGAATGCAAATTTACATTTTTACAAGTCTAATGCAAAGACAACATTCATAAAACTATCGTACTCCTATTTTGCTAAACATATCGCCATTTATAGCTGATTTAGCGGTCTTTATTAATGTATCGTTTTCTTTAAACATCATATAATAAGCATCTGTTCCCCAGATCTGAGTACCCATCCATGATTTTATTTGCAGCATTGTACGGGGAGTGGTAGGGATTGGCTTGAGTACTATATCTAAGTTCCATGATTTATGTTTT
>CALFUQ010000032.1 GCA_937929885.1 uncultured Saprospiraceae bacterium | reverse complement strand
GGTGTTTTATATAACGAACGCTCTTGGAAAAACATGTTAGTTAATGCAGGTTATTGGTTTATTTCCTTACCCATCATGGGAGGGATTTTAGATATGATGAATCATCTTTGATTTACAAAATAAATTGATACTCTCCTTTTAATTCGAGGAGTGAAGAGCATGGATTAGTACAACTTACTCACTAGAGAGATTTAAACTTTGCTGCAACCTTTGTAAAAATAAATTGTCTTTAAAATACATACTTAACCTTATCGATATGAAAACTCTAGAAAAAGTTACCTTTTGTGTGATCCTAATATTTTCTTTCCTGTCATTGCATGGGCAAGAAGCAAAAATAACAGCCACAGATATCAACAATCTGATAGGCGAATGGGAAGGTAGCTTAACTTATCTTGATTACAGTTCTAACAAACCATTCTCGATGCCCTGTAACGCCTCCATCAGTTTAGCCAAGAAAAAAAACCATATAAAAGTCAGTTATGAGTACCCAAATGAACCTAAAGCTAATAGGAAGTTTAAGATGAAGTTCTCTAAGGATGGCACTGAGATAAACAAGGAAAAAATCGCGAGCAGGTCTACTGACGATGATGGTAACATTGTCTTAGCTACCGAAAAATCTGGTACAGATGGTAATGATAATAAAGATGCAACAATCAGGCAAAGCTATATCATTAGCGATCAAATTTTTATTGTTAGAAAAGAGGTAAAGTTTGTTGGTACCACTGATTGGATAATGCGTAACGAATATAGTTTTTCAAAGTCTGAATAACATTCTTTCCTAAAGTAAAAGTAGTAGACATAGATTACTATGACTCTACTATAATCCGACAACACCTTTTCTTCTTTTGCTTTAAATATGAATGCAAATGACTAGACAAATATTCCTTAAAATTGAACTCAAGTTACTTATAGTTTTTTCCTCAATATCATAGAGAACACCAAATGAGTAATGTAAATCAAGAGCCCGTAGAATGTTGTAATCATAGAGGTTTTTAATCCTCCAGCTAGCATCGCAGGAGAGATCCCTTGCACTTGTTCTATGACAGAAAATGCACCATAGAGTCCGAGTAATTGACCGAATACACCAACAACCAGACCTAAGGTCCCTATGTGTCTTAACCATTGGATAGACTGGCTCAGATGCTTCTCATCTCCTGAACTCTTCAAAGACTTTACAAATACCACTATAAGCCAAAGCAAGATTAGGGTAAGCAATCCCATGAAAATAGGGTCTCCTGCTGAAAATAACTTAACCATAATTTCAAAATTTAATAGTTAATCAAAACCCTAAATTATCAAGCAAGCGCTTCCTGCTTTAGTATCGATTTCGAATTGGATATTTGAGTTTTGCCATTAGGGTAGTCGTGATTTGCCTGTAGGAACTGGCCAAATCTTTCAGAACCAATTGCTTCTGTTAACTTACCGTCTTCTAATGCGATCTTACCATTAATTATAACATGTTCAACAACTCCTTCACTATCGTTCACCAATCGTTCACAGCGATCTAAAAATGGCCTCTTGTGATACTCATGTACCTTATCACTTAGTTGAGTAGGATCTATGATAGTTATATCTGCGCGTTTTCCTTCTACAAGATGGCCAGAATCTATATTAAAAAAGTCAGCATTCTCTTTAGTAAGCCTCCATACTGTTTTCTCAAAACTCATGATAGGATCTCCTTTATCATGCGATGCTTTGACATATTGCAATACTCTGATCGGCAAATTATAAAATGCCATGTTATTAATATGAGCACCAGAATCAGCAAATCCCATTACGATGTTAGGGTCGTTATAGTGAGGTTTGTATCTATCTGGGTCATGATTACCTATCGTAGTCTCCCATAATATCTCTTTATCCATTTCTACTACTAGATCTAAGAAAGTATCTACGGGGTGCTGACCTCTCTCATCTGCAATATCCATAAATGACTTACCTATCAAAGACTTATCAGGCGCATCTACTACATAAGCATCTCCAAAATCTTTTTGCCAGACTTTAGGGGTGAGTTTAGCTTTATAATTTTTCTTAAATGTTTTACGATATTCAGGATCGTTAAGTGTCGTATTTCTCTTCTTTAGGTCTCGCGATAAATGACGAGCTAATTCGCCAGCTGGAAACTCCTCAAAAATTACTAATTCCATCCCCTCAGCATATACTCTAAAAGGAACTGGAAAACCTTGCATTCTGAAGTTAGCACCAAAAACATTATTGATAATCTTACACAACCCACTTACTATAGGTCTTATCATCTTATCTCCTTTAAGATCCATCAATGCAACCACTGATGTCTTTAATTTTTTTCTCCACAAGAATGAAGCACTCTGAAACATATACCAAAACACACCTACCCTATTCACTAGATTAGGCACTCCTTGCAAGTGAGCACCTCTCTCTCTTACAATCTTAGTTAACGCGTTACGCTCTTTTGATTTAGCATATGCAGCAGGCAATAGTTTAGACCAGTGCCTACCATCCATTTTGTCCCACGGATTATGCTGCATAGATATGCCTACAAATCCACAATCTAACGCCTGCTCTAACAACGAAGTCATTTGTTCGATTTCTTGATCTGTAGGTTTTTCATTTTCATCGAGTGACCGATCTATTCCCATCACAGCAGCACGTATATCTGAGTGCCCTAAAAAAGTCGCTACGTTAGGTCCTATTGGCAGCGAATACAAATGATCAATCCACTCCTTAGGGTTATTCCATTTCTTCTCTTCTTTAAGTATAGGATATAATATTTCTCGAGGAAAAGCTTCTACTCGCGTAAACATATCACAGCAATCCTCCACATTAGCACAAACAAATGATAACGAACAGCCTCCCAACATTACAGTCGTCACTCCATGCCTAACAGATTCCTCTAGCGACGGAGCTACTAATACTTCTCCATCATAGTGAGTATGGTTATCGACAAAGCCTGGTAAAACCCATTTACCTCCAGCATCTATTACCTTACAGTCTTGGGGAGCTTTGATATCGTTTTCAGACATTTTCGTAATTACCCCATCTATCACTAATACATTTTTTTGCTTAGCAGCATTTTGCGTCCCATCGAATACGAGACCATTTTTAATTAGAATGGCTTTCATAGTAAGAAGTTAGTAATAATATTCATACTTCTCTAGTTATAAATTAACCTAGTTATGGCTTACGCCAAAAGTCACCCAACCTTCTCAGCGATAACTTCTACTAGAGCAGGACATAACATAGTCGCTCCTGGGTGATGCTCTACTTCTTTTAACTCATTTAACCCATTATCAACAGTAGCTTGATCAAGGTAACCTGCTTCTATGAGCTTGGGGAAATAGTTTTCATAAAAAGTCTTCGGCCATTGCCAAGTCATATCACTAGGCCTAGTGAGCTTTGACATAGGCCTGACGCTTGTTAGCTTCATGCCTAGATCGCTAAGCATAACTGGTAATTCTCTACCTACGTCAATGTTTCCCTGAGAATCATCAAAACTTTTAAATGCCTTGGCTATACATTTTTTAAGATTTAGTTTTTCAGGATGTATCTTATGGATAGACCAGTCATAATATTCATGAAGCACCATTTTACCACCTGGCTTTAGGGCTTTAAGCACTTTAGCTAAGACCTCCTTTGGGTTAGGCACCCAGGCCATTGCCCACCTGCAGTACATACCATCAATGCTATCGGCTGACAGTATCATTTTATCAAAATCAGTACACATGGTCTCGACATTCAAACCATGCACAGCTGATATATTATTTACATAATCTATGTAGGCAGAAGACAAATCTACAGCGATCACCTTCCCCTTGTCACCTGCAATATAAGCTAGCTCTTTAGTACAGAAGCCTGGCCCACATCCTAAGTCTAACAGCGTGTGCCCTTGAGTAAATCCAGCCAAGCGCCAACCTTTGTGCGCTTCACTTGCCCACACTTGATGCTGTAATCCCAAGCGCTGGAGTTCAGCATAATCAGTACCTAAAATATAGGCATTCTTTTCTCTCTCAGCCATAACTTTGGTTTTATAAAAATCTTACTATCTAGTTAAAGGTTTACTCACCATATTTTTTTCTGAAACTAATAATATCTCCTTGTGCCGAAACTCCTTCTAATACAACTACATAGCTAGACTTTTGTAAGCCTTCCTTTATAGATATTTCTAGGTTTCCTTTTTCATCAAAGCTCACGTTAGGATCCCAAAATACAGTAGAGACCAATTTAGAAGGCGTATCAGATGTTAAATCCGCAAATTCTCTTGCTTGATAATAACCAGGATGATCAATATGAATAATTCCGCTATCAAGGCTTTTCTCTACACTTCTAGGAATTGCACGTGTAGTTACAACGACTAATCCATCACCTACGAAAATTGATTCTATCATATCAGCGGGTAATGTTCTTAGCCTGTGTGGTGTAGAAGTAGAACCTCCCATTTCGTCTCCGAAGCCATCAATTATCACCTGTGATGGTATTGATATGGTTTCGCCATATGCATTAATTACCCGTGCATAAAGTTTACCTTCTGGACCATAATAAAAAGTTCTTCTAGGTGAAACAGCACTTATCAGTGCAACACCACTCGTTGCAGGATGTATCCAATCTGCCCTATCCAAATAAGTTAATGAAGATCTTGTCGGACGGTTAGCTGTGTGATTGCCCCGCCTTCCTTCAATTAGTATTTCTTCAGATTGTATCTGCCAGATTGTAGAATCTACTCTTTGTAATGCAGCATAAGTAGTAGTTAACTCCTCTAGGGCTTCTTCTTCAAAATCATCCTTCTTCTGCAGATTACTTAACACAGTTTTAGATTTTGTAAATGGCAAACCCATTTTTGCACTTGCAGTAATATCTACGAGCCTATCACC
>CALFUQ010000031.1 GCA_937929885.1 uncultured Saprospiraceae bacterium | reverse complement strand
TAAACTGCAGTATTACAATAAACCAACAAATTACTTTTATGATTTAACCATTTTGCACTATAAGCAAAGAGCACTAAAATCCATGACCAAAAATTAAACACTTTTATAGTTGCCTCTACTATGTGTACCATCAAACCATCTTCTAATCTTCGCACACCTAAGTAAGAAATAAACAAGATGATCGCAACTATCAAAACGGATTGCTTGATTTTATCTATGTGTTGCCAAAATACATCACCTAATTTGACAAATAAATAACCATAGAAAAATAAAATGATATAGTGTGTAATTGCAAACCAATCATCTACCAAGGCATGTGTCACATTAAAGAATGGTTCTAAAAACACTTCTGCTAGAATCAAAGGGAAAGTAAAATAAAACCAACCAAACCGATGAGATAATAATTTCCGAGCAAACCTTAATACAGTTGCATTAGGGTGAGATCTTAAGTACACAAAAACTCGTGCTAGCAATAAAGAGAATATTAGTAAATATGGTAAAAACCATAAGTGATGCCAACTGAGATTACCTTCAGGGTAGGTACCACCTCTCAGAGAAACATTGGTGAAATATTCTAAAAAAGAACCTGTAAAAGAGCCATCGTCTAACCGCTCAAAATAAAGCTGAGGGGGGACTATAACTAGAATACCAAAAATTAGAGGAAGTCCTAATCTAACTAACCTCTCTTTAATATAAACCCCGATAGTGCGGTGAGATAATGCATAGTATGTACCCATCCCAGAAATAACAAAAAGAATTGATAGCCTCCATTGATTAACAAAAAGCATAGGATAGGTTAGCCACTCATAAATAACATTATTCTTTAAGTGAAAGCCCCATGGCACGAAGAACATCCCTACATGATAGAATATCAATAGCCCAAATACTATCACTCGTAACCAATCTAAGTCATGCCTTCTAACTTTTTTCATTGTAGTTATGCTTGTTGATAACCCAAATATTACATCATGATTGTAATATTTAAAGTTCTAAGACCCTAGAGTTGAATACTATTACAATTTAGTAGTACAGAATTATAATACTGCACATTAAGTGTTTGATTACAAGGACTTTAGGTAGGCAGCAGGAGTTTGCTTAGCATGCTTTTTAAAGGCTGCATAAAAGGTAGTTTTGGCATTGAACCCTACCGATTCTCCTATGCTTTCGATATTATAATGTTTGTAAGACTCATCAGATAATCGGCGTTTGGCTTCCTCGATCCTATATTGATTTATGTAGTCATTAAAATTAAGGGCTTGCTCTTTGTTAATCGCCTGAGATACATAATTCTTTGGTATGGATAATGCTGTAGCTAAGCCAGTCAATGAAGTATCAGATCTTAGAAAATATTGCTCTTTATTAACGTAGGTGTCTATCTTATCAAATAGGTCTGATGGTGAATTAAGGCCTGAGGTGTCATACTTATCTGCAACCCATGATCGCTCGAAGAATCGTGACTCAGCCATTATAAATCCAGCAGCTACAAAGTTGATTAAAGTGAAGAATATTGTGATGTAATGATCTCCCAGATCAGTTTGAAAATTCATAAATACAACTACAATCAATAGAAGCACCAAGAATATGAGGAGTAATAAATTCATAGAAAACAGGTATCTCTTTTCACCTAAGTTTAAACTGCTAGACTCTTGATCATTCTTTTTAAAATATAGCCTAATTGACAGCAAAAGATAAACCCCAAAACTTATTACTATAAACCACCTCAAATAATCTTTAACAGCATCAGAAATTAAAAACAAAGTAGAGTATGATGACTCGTATATTGGCAGACCAGGGTGGTAAGCTTGAGCATATGCATTATATTTTAAATCTAAGGGTTGTATATAATAAATGGTTTGTGTCAAAAAATAAATGAAGGGAAGCAAGAAATGAAGAATGTCCCATCTAATTTTAAAATTATCCTTAGTAACGATCGATCTTGTAAAAAGATAAATTAAAGGCCCAATCAGAAGTGCTATTGGTTCGGTAGTATCATTTAGGTGAAGAGCATGCTTGATCAAACCAGTGTAACAGAGATACCCGTCGATACCTATTAGTAATTCTGCAAGGATTAAAAAGCCAAAAATTTTGATTGCTTGATTTTTAATATCAGCCCGAAGAAAAACAACGACAACTATAGGTGTCGCAACCAGTAGCCCAGAGAAGATTATCGAGGACGCTAAATCATGCCTAATTGGAATCTGTTCAATAAGTTGTAGTAAGCTATCCATGATTTCACCGCAAAGGTAATTGATACCTCACTTCGATTTTACTTTATCCTCCCCCTTTCGCGATACTTATCTATGTAAAACTGATCTAACTCTTTAGAGTCTTTATATTTCACTCTGAGCGCTGCTAATTCGTCCTTTAGCTTAACTACTACATCAGCGTAAGCATCATCATCATACACATTAGTCATCTCATTAATGTCCTTCTTACGATCATATAACTCCCACTCATCGACATCATAGTAGAAGTGCGCTAGCTTGTAATCTTCTGTTACAATAGCATAGTGCCGCTTCACCATATGCACTGAAGGATACTCGTAATAGTGATAGTAAGCGGCATCCCTAAAGTCATTTGATTCTCCCTTTAATAAAGGCACTAAGCTTTCTCCTTGCATATCTGCTGGCGCATCCACCCCAGCTGCCTCAAGGAAAGTCTGAGCAAAATCTAGGTTCTGAACCATCTGCGTATTTTTAGATCCAGGCTTAATCACCCCAGGCCATCTAACCATCAATGGTGTTTTAAATGATTCATTATATATAAATCGCTTATCGAACCATCCGTGCTCACCTAGATAGAATCCTTGATCAGAAGTGTAAACCACTATTGTATTTTCATCAAGCCCACTTTCTTCTAAATAATCTAAGACCTTACCTACTCCATCATCCACTCCTGCGATACAACCAAGATAATCTTGCATATATCGTTGGTATCGCCATTTCATTTTATCCTTTTCATTCATCTTAGGATAGTTCTTTTTAAAGTCTTCTATCATCGGATTATAAATCTTATCCCAGTCTGCTCTTTGCGAAGGCGTCTGTCTTACCACTTCTCTTTTGAAAGCACCTTTGTCCCAATTAGCAGTCTCAGGAATACCTAACTCATCCATTACTTCTGGTGGAATTTTAGAATCTCCTGCCCAATTCATGTGAGTTAACAGGTTCATTTCTGACTCTCTTGCAGCACTCCCTCTACCTTCATAATCATCAAACAAAGTCTCAGGCTCTGGGAAAGTCTTTTGCATGAATTCTGTATAATGTCTTTTAGCAGGTAACCACTCTCTATGCGGCGCCTTATGTAAATACATCAACAAGAATGGATCATCCTCTTTGCGCTCTTCTTTGAGCCAATCTAACGTCATGTCAGTAATCAAGTCAGAAGTGTATCCTTCTATATTAACCCTCCCACTATCTTTTGTGATGAAGTCAGGGTTATAATAAACACCTTGTCCTGGCAATATCTTAAATTGATCAA
>CALFUQ010000030.1 GCA_937929885.1 uncultured Saprospiraceae bacterium | reverse complement strand
GGTAACAGCGTCATAAACTGACTGATATAACTAACTACAGTAGGCAGATCAAAAATAAGATCTGATGTGTCACTATCTTGAATTTTTTCACCATTCAACTTAAGCCAAAGATTAAGTTTGTGAGGATCAGCAATTTCTGATTTCGTTGCTAAGAAAGGGCCTATTGGGGCAAATGTATCGCAGCTCTTTCCTTTAACCCATTGACCAGATCGTTCTAGCTGAAATTCTCTTTCGCTAACATCATTATGTAACACATAACCAGCCACATAATCCATCGCATCTTCCTTTGAAACGTAAGATGCTTTCTTCCCGATGACCATAGCTAATTCTACTTCCCAGTCTGATTTTGTACTTCCCTTAGGTAATATCACAGGATCATAAGGTCCAGTAATTGAGGTACTTGCTTTAAAAAACAAAACTGGTTCTTTGGGTACGTCCATCCCCGCTTCTGCAGCATGGCTCGCATAATTTAAACCAACACAAACGATCTTAGAAGGCCTTGCAATTGGTGGGCCTAAACGAACATTATTACTTATGAATTCACAACTGCTTTGGTTTTCTCCCAACCATTTTTCTAATCGTTGCAAACCATCTGTTGCAAAGAAGTCTTCGTTATAATCTTCACCAAAAGTATCAACGCTTATTCTTGAGCCATCAGTTAATTGTACTCCTGGCAATTCCTTACCTACTTCTCCAAATCTTATTAGTTTCATATTTTATATCTTATCTTTTTTATTTATAAATGGTGTAAATTATAATTTCTGATTCTGATTAAACAGCTATTTGTTCTTTATCAAACATGCGGCTTCCGTACCATGCTATAAAAAGAAAACATAGCAGAGGTAGTATAAAAGAAAAATTAACTTCAGAGACACCCATAATCGTTGTATCTGCAACTCCATTACCTCCTACATCTATAATCATACCTTGTATCTTAGGCATCAACGCTCCACCTACAATTCCCATGATAAGACCAGCTGATCCTACTTTCGCTTGCTCCTCAGTTAAATCGTCAAGTGCTATTCCATAGATCGTAGGGAACATTACTGATAGACCTACGGACACACCAACTAAGCAATACAAACCAAGCACTCCTTTAATAAAAATTACTCCAATAATACATACAGATGCAAGGATGGCAAACGAAGCGAGCAATTTCCCTGGGTTTATGAATTTCAACATATAGGTGCCGATAGCCCTTCCTACGGCGAATAGAATAAATGCAGCCATCTGATAATATCCTGCAGATACAGAATCGATACCTATGGCCTCAGCGTATTGATAAATATAAGTCCAAACCATAATCTGCGCACCAACATTGAAAATCTGTGCTAAGACACCAAGTGTGTACTTTTTATTTTTAGCCAACGTAGCAAAGGTCAACCCTACACTCGGTGTTCCTCCCTCGTCCTTTGATTGAGGCATTTTGTTAATTAGAAATAAAATAAATACCCCAATAATAACTATACCAAGAATCACATAAGGATTACGAATCACCAACAAATCTGTGGTTCTCACTAAAGCTTTAGAAGCTTCATCTAAAGCACTAAAGTCAGCAATATCATCTGACTGTAAATTTTTAAGAACAAACTGTTGGGCAACAAATAATCCGGCTATTAACCCTACAGGATTAAATGCTTGAGCTAGATTTAATCGGCGGGTTGCATTTACTTTGTCGCCCATGGCAAGGATGTATGGATTAGCTGCTGTCTCTAAAAATGCAAGACCGAAAGTCAAGACATATAAGCCAGCACAAAAAAACCAAAATTGCTCGGTAATAGCTGCTGGAAAAAACAATAATGCTCCTACTGCATACAGTGCAAGACCAATCAGTATTCCTGTCTTGTAAGAATACTTACGCATCAACATAGATGCTGGCAACGCCATACAAAAATATCCACCATAAAATGCCATCTGAACCCAAGCTGCTTGAGAATTAGAAAGTTCTAATACTTTCTTAAATGCTTGCACCATCGGATCAGTTACAGCATTTGCAAATCCCCACAACGCAAATAATGAAGTAACCAAAATAAATGGGATCAATATTTCTCTCGATACGATAGGTGAATTAGGAAGTGATGTTTCTTTCATTTTTTCTGGTAATTATTTTAACTCATTTCTGATTCCTTTTCGGATTTCCAATATTCCCCATCAGGAAAACTATAAGTTTTGAAAGAACTAGCTTTCATAGTTATACTATAACCAGGCATTGAAGGTGCCACATAAGAGCCGTTGCTAATTACAACTGGATCCTCAAAATGCTCATGTAAATGATCTACATATTCAATTACTCTCCCTTCTTTAGTACCAGTTATACATATATAATCAACCATAGATAAATGTTGTACATACTCACATAATCCAACGCCACCTGCATGAGGACATACTGGAGTTTCAAATTTTGCGGCCATCAGCAAAATAGCCATTATCTCATTTACTCCTCCTACTCTACAGCTATCTACTTGACAGATACCTATCGCATTAGCTTGTAATAACTGTTTAAAGATTACTCGATTTTGGCAATGCTCCCCTGTTGCTACTTGTATTGGATGTATGGCCTTAGCTATCGTTGCATGCCCTAAGACATCGTCAGGACTCGTAGGCTCTTCGATCCACCAAGGATTAAATTGTTTAAGGGCCTTCATATTCTCAATGGCTTCATCGACATCCCACTTTTGATTTGCATCCATCATCAAAATAAGATCATCACCTATTTCTTCTCTGATTATAGCGGCTCTACGCAAGTCGTCATTTAGATCAGACCCTACTTTCATCTTTACATGTTTGAAGCCTTGCTCTTTAGCTTCTCGGCAGAGTCGCCTGACTTTTTCATCTGGGTATCCTAACCAACCAGCTGATGTAGTGTATGCTCGATATCCATTAGCTTTTAATTCTTCAATTCGTTCTTGTTTAGAGTTTTCTTTTGACTTCAGTATGTCTAATGCTTCTTCAGGGGTTATGGCATCTGTGATGTAAGTAAAATCGATGCATGACACAAATTCTTCAGGAGTCATTTCGGCAATCAATCTCCATAAAGGCTTTTGTTCTACTTTAGCATATAGATCCCACACTGCATTTACAATCGCCCCCGTCGCTAGATGTATAACTCCTTTTTCTGGGCCAAGCCATCTTAACTGACTATCCCCATGCATCATTTTCCAAAATGCTCCCATGTCTTCAACAAACTCATTTAGTGACTTTCCTATCACGAGATAAGAAACAGACTTGATCGCTTGTACACATATTTCATTACCTCGACCAATCGTAAAGGTGAGCCCGTGACCTTCTAAATCATCAGGACTGTCCGTCTTAAGAATCACGTAGGCTGCTGAGTAATCAGGGTCAGGATTCATGGCATCAGATCCATCTAATGTCTTACTAGTTGGGAATCGTATATCCTTTACCTCTACACCTGTAATAATCAATTCACTCTTCATTGGTTTTTTCGTTACTTACCAAAAATAGCATTCAGAGTATATGATTTCTAATTAAAAGGTTACGATATCAAATACTTTTTGGCATTTATTACAATCTCTAGTAACTTCCTACCATGGCAAAAGAAACAAAATACAGAACCTGTAACCTATGCGAAGCAATTTGCGGGCTTGAGATTGTGATAGAAGACGAACAAGTAGTATCTATTAAAGGTGATAAGCAAGATACTTTTAGCAGAGGCCATATCTGCCCTAAAGCCGTCGGCCTTAAAGATTTACACGAAGATCCTGATCGGCTCAAGAAACCATTGATCAAAAAAAATGGAGAATGGCAAGAAGCAGATTGGGATGAGGCTATCAAATATGCCGCTCGGTCCCTTGTCGATGTTCAGATTAAAAATGGGAAAAATTCATTAGCTGTTTATCAAGGAAACCCCTCTGCACATAATCTTGGGACAATATTGTTCTCTCCTGATTTTGTTAGAAGTTTAAAAACCACAAACAGGTACTCAGCTACCTCTGTAGATCAGCTAGGTCATCACCTTGCCGCAGAATATATGTTTGGTAATGGATTTACAATACCAGTACCTGATATTAAGCGAACTGATTTCTGGGTCATCATGGGTGGCAACCCTATGGTCTCCAATGGTAGCCTTATGACAGCACCTGACATAAGAGGAAGGATTAGAGACATCCAAGATAGAGGTGGAAAAATAGTTGTAATTGATCCTCGATACACCGAAACTTCCGAAAAGGCAGATCAACATATTTTTGTGAAACCTGGTACTGACATTTGGTTATTGCTAGGAATGATCAGATATACCATCAAAGAAAGCAAAGTAAATCATGGCCACTTAAAAGAACTAATTGATGAAGAAGAAATAGAAACTATTGAAGCAGCTGTAGATCAATGTACTATCGATTTAGTATCGACCAAAACTCAAATCCAAGCTCCTGTATTACGACAGTTCTATAAAGAATATTTGGCGGCTGATAAAGCTGTTATGTATGGTAGACTTGGCATTTCTGCAGCAAAGCAAGGAGGACTATGCCATTGGGCAATCAATACCCTTAATATCCTTTCAGGAAACTTTGATCAAGAAGGAGGGGCTATGCTTACTCATGCAGCTGTAAGTATCAACCTCAAAAAATATCCGAACCCAAGATTTGGTAGATGGCATAGTCGTGTTAGGAAACTACCAGAATACGGAGGTGAACTACCGAGTTCTACCTTAGCAGAAGATATCATCGAACCTGGAGAAGGGCAAATCAAAGCAATGGTCGTATCCTGTGGCAACCCAGTGCTGAGTGTTCCAAATGGAAGAAAACTTGATGTAGCATTTGAATCGCTTGATTTCATGGTTTCTATCGATATCTATCTTAATGAAACCTCACGACACGCAGATGTGATTTTACCGCCAGCGACTGGTCTAGAGACACCACACTTCCCTATCCCATTTCATAATCTTGCGATACATAACACAGCCAACTATAGTGATGCAGTAATTGAAAAATCAGAGGGCTCAAAATATGACTGGGAGATCTATCAAGCATTACATACAGAAATCGAGTCTTATCGCGAAGAAAAAACTGGAGAAGCCAAATCGGATAAACCGTCATTTACGCTGGAACAAAAACTTGATTTTCTTTTACAATTTGGGCCACATAAGCTTAGCCTGGAAGAGCTTAAAAAACATCCTCACGGAATCGATCTAGGTCCACTGACTACTCAGCTTCCTGAAAAATTATTGACTCAAGATGGTAAGCTCCATTTGTTTCCCAAAATCTATGAGGATGCTCTAGCAGAATTAATAGCAACAAATGAAGAAAACAAAGAACACCCATTTTTACTTGTAGGCAGAAGAAACTTGAGGAGCAATAACTC
>CALFUQ010000029.1 GCA_937929885.1 uncultured Saprospiraceae bacterium | reverse complement strand
TGATATAGAAGAAGCCTTGGTTTTCTTCACCTAATACATTGGTAACAGGTATTCGCACATTATCAAAGGCTATCTCTCCAGTGTCAGAAGCATGCCAGCCCATCTTTTTCAGCTTAGTAGCACTGACGCCTGGTGTATCTCTATCGATTATAACCATACTTAATCCTTTTGGCCCAGGGCCACCAGTCCTCACAGCTGCGATAATGTAATCGCTCAATACGCCATTAGAAATGAATGTCTTTGAGCCATTGATTACATAGTGATCGCCGTCTTTGGTTGCTTTTGTACTGATAGAGGCGACATCAGATCCGCCACTAGGTTCTGTGATTGCAAGACATCCGATTAATTCTCCTTTTAATCCAGCTGTTAAATACTTTTGCTTTTGCTCCTCTGAGCCTTGACCGTTAATATGTGCTAAAGCTAAACCAGCATGTGCGCCGATAGAAGTATTAAAACCACTCGAATTCAATCGGATCATCTCTTCTGTATAAGCTACTGAGAAGAAAGTATCTAAACCCATACCGCCATATTCTTCAGGATAGGTAACACCCATAAACCCCATCTCCCCAAATCGCTTATAGATAGACCTTGGGACTTCTTCATCGGCTTCCCATTGATCAATGTGTGGTCGAACTTCTTTATCTAAAAAATCTCTTAGGCTTTGACGAAACAAATCGTGCTCTTCGGTAAAGAAAATTTTATTCATTTAAATTTTGAGTTTGAAGCATAATTAGAACAGGAGTTTAGAATTCATCTTTCCTGTTTATTTATTACAATTTTGTGAGAGAATATCGGTTTACATCAAATGGTTTTCCTAGCTTTTGGTAAAATACATCGCCGAAGTATTCTTTAAAGCCTGCTATCCCTTTCTTAGTTAAGTGGGGTAAAATCAATCCCCACATTATCTTTTCACCATCTTTAGAATTGGTTTTGTTCCTTGTAGTTTGTTGTGACAACCAATAAAAGCTAACCATCCAAACTGAGTGAGCCAAGCTCTGATAAGTCCCTGGAATAGTTTCTTTTTTAACCGTTCCGATTTGTATACCCATAGCTATCATCTTATGGAAGTCTTCTATTGTCTTTTCAATCATCGCTTTGAATTGATCTTTTACTATAGGATGATTTTGTACATGCGTATCTAAGAAAACAAAGGCATATTCATTTTGAAAGCTGTGATACATCTTAGTCTGATTGTGCATATTCTTAAAGGATGGCAACTGCAATGTCTTTTCTTTTTCCTTTTCTATCTTTTGCCACATCTCTTCCGTAATCGCTTCAAGGATATCAGTTTTAGTTTTGAAGTGGTAGGTGAGGTTCCCTCTACTGATACCTAGTACCTGTGCTAGTTCTTCTAAATTTGCTGCACCATATCCTTTTTCGTTAAAGAGGTTTATAGCAGTGCTTATTATCTTTTCTCTTGTTTTCATTTATTGTAGTCTCTATATATCTTCTCTGTATCGGTATTGAACTATTGGATGGCCAAAGTATCATATATTTAGTTGAAATCAACTAATAATTGTTTTTAATTTTATTTAGTAGTGGTGTTAATTCAACGGTAATCTCTCCATCATTATCTTCCAAGCCTGCCATGCAACTAAACAATGTTGATTTTCCAGCTCCATTTTCACTGGCTATCCCCTATATGTTAACTCTAGAAAATTCTAAGTTGATGTCCTTTAAAACTTCATTCTTCCGAAGCTTTTATTAAGTCCCTTAATCTTTATCATTCAATATCAGTCTTAGTTTTTTGCTGGACTTAAAGTAGAAGAAGGGCATTACTGCGATGAGCAGTGGTGGAAGAATATACTTATCGTAAACAGTATGCCCTCAAGTAGATTCATCTCATGTGGATAGGTTGAGTACTTCGCTAGTATAACCATGTAGAGAATAAAGAGACTAAAGAAATAAAAGAGTATGATAAGGCTATAGTTAGAAGGATATATTAAGATAAGTCCATGAAGTATGGGCATACTTAAGATTGCAATATTCCTTGTTGCAACCGCTAGTTTTTTAAGCAAGAAACTTTTGGGTGTATCGGTTTTGATGAATGCATTCTATTAAGAACAACATTCGATAGAACTAATCTTACAAAAACAGACTTTACAGCTGCTCACAATTACTCAATAGACCCAGATAATAATATGATCAGTAAAGCAAAGTTTTCTTTGTTTGGATTAAGCGGGTTATTGGAAAAGTATGGCATAGAAATAATAGAGTGAGATACTACTATTTATAACTGATTTGGCAACTCAGCTTTTATTAATCGATCATAGTGATTCTTATTTTCTTCTTCTTTAGCTTGACATTATTGAGCTTATTTATCAGTTGTTTTGATTTGTAGGTTGGTACGGCCACAAAAGCACAATCTTGCTTTAACTCTATAAGTCCTAACTCATTTTTGGTCAAGTCTCCTTGCTTAAAAAACAAGCCTGCAATGTCTCCCTTTGATATCTTATCTTTCTTGCCTCCAGAGATAAACAGTGTTACCCATTTGCTAGGTGAAGGTTTAGAGCCAAATCCAAATTCCTCAACTTTATAATTTTTGATAAAACTATAAAGCTTATCATCCTTATAACTTAGAAAATATGCAGTTCCATTACTATTCATTCGGGCAGTCCTTCCATTCCTATGTATAAATTCATCTTCTCGATTGGGGATTTGGTAATGAATGATATAATCCAAGTCTGCTACATCTATTCCTCGTGCTGCTAAGTCTGTAGCGATCAATATTCTATTTGTGCCATTCCTAAATTTAATCAGTGCTCGCTCTCTTTCTCTCTGCTCTAATTTGCCATGAAAACAAGAATGACCAATCTCGTTATCATCTAAATATCTACTTACAAAATCTATCGTATCTCTAAAGTTGCAAAATACGATACCTCTTTTATCCCCGAGAAAACATAATAGATGTAATAGACTTTCAAGTTTATCTTTAGTTTCCGATTTGACACAGACTAATTGTAATCTATCATTTACCTCACTTAGATAGTCTAATGAAAAAGGCGCTAGCAGTTTAACGAATTCTGGGATCTTAATTTTCTGAGTAGCAGAAGTTAGAATTTTCTTATCCAAAAAATCTAAGCTTTCGATGATCTCCTTCATCTCCTCTTCGAATCCAACCTCAAGTGATTTATCAAACTCATCGAGCACAAGCACCCTCACAGAACCAGTATCGAAAGTCTCTCTTCTGATATGATCTGCTACTCGCCCTGGAGTTCCCACTAGAAGCGCAGGCAATGTCTTCATCTCTTGTTTATCTTTTGCGCCTGACCTACCGCCATAAACTGCAGTTATTCTATGGCCACTTCCAATATTTCTAGCAACCTGTTCTATCTGAATAGCAAGTTCACGCGACGGCACCAATATCAAAACTTGAACACCATTTATACTAGTGTCGATGGACTTTAGTATTGGTAGTAAAAAACCTAGTGTCTTGCCAGTACCTGTGGGTGATAGTAAAATTACTTCATTATGCCCTGCTATTGCTTCATGAGCAGCTACCTGCATAGGATTAAGCGATGCTATACCTAGCTTTTGTAGAATTGATTTTTGATCCTTTTTTAGATTTATCACCTATCAAAGATAACAACATGTCTCACCAAACAAGAAACAAGCCTATTATCGACTCAACAAAGTAATTATTATGAGTATTGAAGGTAGTTGCAAATCCAATTACCCAACAAACTCGAAATAGTTTTGAAGCACTAATTTTGGTGACTCAATCAAAGGGAAATGACCTATCCCATCTAGTCTAACTACATCAGCGTTTGGGATAATTTCTAAGTATCGATCTGCCATATGGCCTCCAGATATTGGATCAAAGACGCCATTTATTAACCGAATTGGAATAGTGGCTTTCTGGATTGCTCCTACCCAACGCTCCCGATTATCAGATCGCTCTTGCATATACCTAATTAAAAGATGGAAGTTTAATTGTCCGTCATTATGAGCTATCAATTCCCAGAACTCATCGAGCTCTGCTTGTGTAGGTTGTGTATTAGGCCCAAATATTTTTCTAAAACTTTTAGCTAGTTTATCTCGATTCATAAATTTACTGATAAAACCACCTATAGGACTCATCAATAACTTTTGTATTAGTAATGCCTTATGTGTTTCTGGAAATAATCCACCGTTTAGAAAGCAAAGTGATTCGATGTTTACGCCTTCTTTATCTTGAGTGTGACGCTCATTAAATCTTGCAAGTAGTTCTTGAGCTACTGTATCCCCATAATCATGAGCTAGGATTTTTACTTGTGTAACACCCTTAGAACTTAAGATTTGTTCTATTAAATCTGACTGATCAAATATGCTATAAGGATAATTTTTAGGCTTGGCAGAAAAACCAAACCCAATCATGTCTAAGGTAATAAGTCGATATCGCTCCAGAAGATCTGGGCACATCTGCCACCAAT
This sequence comes from uncultured Saprospiraceae bacterium, assembly GCA_937929885.1. Taxonomy (GTDB): domain Bacteria; phylum Bacteroidota; class Bacteroidia; order Chitinophagales; family Saprospiraceae; genus CALFUQ01. The sequence goes on along the minus strand of CALFUQ010000029.1, from coordinate 8,645 downwards.
CCCACGAAGCAGTTGGAAAACCATGAATAAGCAAAAGCACTTCTCCATCTCCTTCATCTATATTAAATATCTTGTGGGAGTTATAGCTAAAGAATTCCCCTTTGCTTTTCCATTCCGATAATGTCATACACTAAGCTAGAACTAGAGAAGATTCTGGTGATTCGATATCTATAAAGTCAGGTTGCTCATGCACGATGTCTTGCCACATCGGTTGAAAACTAAAATAGCCTGCTAGAGGAAATCCAACCTCATAGTTTCTTGTTGACAAAGCTACATCGTGACCAATCTTAATCGCTTCATGAGTAGAATCATTAGCTAGTAATTGTGATTGGCATGTACGCTCCATAGTAACAAACCAAAAGATGCATTCTTCTATACTATGTCCTACAGTAAGTAAACCATGGTTCTGTAAGATTACAGCCTTCTTATCTCCTAAGGCTTCTCCTATGCGTTCACCTTCACTTAGATCACCTACCACACCAGTATAGTCATCAAACAATCCATGATCCTCATAAAAGATACAAGAGTCTTGTGTAAGTGGATCTAACAACTTACCCATAGCAGACCAAGTTTTGCCGTAAACAGTATGTGAATGTGCCGCCGCAATTACATCAGGTCGTGCTTTATGGATAGCAGCATGAATAGCAAAAGCAGCTTTGTTTAGGTTCTTGTGTTTCCCAGCGACAATTTCTCCTTCTTCATTGACTAGTATGAGATCAGACATCATCATCCGCTTAAAAGAAACCCCAAAAGGGTTTACCCAGAAACAATCTGTATGCTCAGGGTCTCTACAAGTAATATGACCTGCTACGCCTTCAGAAAACCCAAACTTTCCAAAAATACGATAGGCTCCAGCCAATATTTTTTTAAGGTAGTGACGCTTCTCTTCTACACTTCCGAATTCAGGATATGAAATCATCTTTTCTATGCCAGGTGGATTTGCTACAGCCATTTTTACTTTTTAATATGAGCGAATGTTAGATTAATAATTATTCTCTGATTACAAAATAATCATAATTAGTAAAATCATTTATGCATTTAGATGGTAGATTATTTATCTTCACTAGGCATCATTCGCATTATTATGAACAGACGAAACTTTATAGAGAAAACAGGAGCTATAGGGGCTTCAGCAATATTCTCTAACCAAATGGTAAATATGCTTATCAAGAGTAATTACAAAATGGGTTACCAACTGTACTCGATTAGAGATGCTATGGCAAAAGACCCAGTAGCTACACTCAAAGCTTTAAAAAAAATGGGTTATCATGATTTTGAAACCTATGGATATGATCCAAGTGAAGATACGTTTTATGGATACAAGTCTGCTGAGTTTATGAAGGTATTAGAAGACCTAGAGTTAACTGCTACGAGTGGGCATTATGGTTTCGCTAGTTATCTCAACAAATCTGACGATGATATGAAATGGTTTGTTGATAAGTGTATTAAAGGGGCTAAAGCTTTGGACATGAGATACATCACATGGCCTTGGATTTCAGATGAGCAGCGCACGCTTGATAACTATAAGTTAATGGCTAGCAAACTAAATGGTATTGGAGAACAAATAAACAAAGCAGGACTTAGCTTCGCTTACCACAATCACGGTTTTGAGTTTATTGATCATGATGGAGATACGTGTTACGATATAATTATTAGAGAAACCGATCCTTCTCTTGTAAAGCTACAACTTGATATGTATTGGCTAAGGCATTCTTCCAATATCTCAATCAAGGAACTTATCAAACGCCAGCCTGGTCGATTTACTATGTGGCACATTAAGGATATGGATAAGGTGTCTAGAGACTATACAGAGTTAGGAAATGGCTCTATAGATTATATAAACGAGTTGCCAGACCCCAAAGAGTCAGGGCTTGAGTTTTATTACCTAGAACAAGGAGGTAATTACGCACATAACTCTACTAGAAGTGCTGCTGATAGTGCAAGTTACTTTAAGCAACACCTAAGTAAATTAATCTAGATTAGGTCCTTTTTTAATTGTTCAACCGCATGATTAGCAGCTCTTGCTGCAATAGCCATATAAGTGAGCGAAGGGTTTTGAGTAGAAGTCGAAGTCATGCAAGCTCCATCAGTGACATACACGTTTTTGCAAGAGTGTAGTTGATTATTTGCATTTAGCATGGAAGTCTTTGGATCATGACCCATTCTTATACCGCCCATCTCATGGATGTCTAATCCTGGTGCTTGTTTGGTATCGTTAGTCTTAATATCCACGAATCCTGCTTTTGCATACATCTCAGTCATTTGGTCAAAGAAATCGGTAATCATCTTCTCGTCATTATCATCGTAGTCCATTGAGATCTTAAGTAGCGGCATATCCCAATCATCAGTTTCGGATTTGCTGAGTTTTATATAGCTGGATTCTTTAGGTATCGTTTCACCCATCATGTGTGATCCCACTCTCCAAGGCCCAGTATATGAAAGTGATGAGTTGATTAGACTATCAGCATGCTGTTGACCTAGACCTCCTACAGTTGGACTACTACTTTTATATCTAGCGGCTCTAAAACCAGAAGCATAGCCTCTTAGAAAATCAGTTTCTTGACTATAGACGTTTCTAAATCTAGGAATGTATGCAGTAGTTGGGATACTACCTATAGTCGCTTTGTTTGAATGCCCTTCATGAATAGCATTAATCTTAGCTCGATAGTTATGAAAGGCTACATATTTACCTAGTGTACCACTATCATTACCTAAGCCATCAGCAAATCTATTACTTGTTGAATTCAATAATACACCTACACTATTGATTGCGCCCGCATTTAAGAATATCACATTTGATGTATACTCAGTTACTTCCTTAGTTTGTCTGTCAATTATTCTGACGCCACTGGCTTTCTCTTTCTCTTCATCATAAATTATTGATTGTACCACAGCATCAGGTTTCAATGTCAGATTGCCTGTCTTTGCTGCCCAAGGAATGGTAGATGAGTTAGCACTAAAATATCCACCTAATGGACAGCCTCTCTCACACTCTTGCCTACTTCTGCACATTCCTCTACCCTGCTTTTTGTGTATCTCCTGTGGCTCACTTAAGTGTGCGCATCTTCCAAAAACTACATGGCGATCCTTATAGCTATTCTTAATAAAATCAGAAAAATACTTTTCTACACAGTTCAATTCCCAAGCAGGAAGAAACTCTCCATCAGGTAAAGTATCTACTCCATCTTTATTACCAGTAATACCTACGAATCGTTCTACTTTCGAATACCAAGGTGCTAAATCTCTATATCTGATTGGCCAGTCTACCGCAAATCCATCTCTTGCAGGACCTTCAAAATCAAAATCACTCCAGCGTTGTGTTTGCCTTGCCCACATAAGTGATTTACCACCTACCTGATAACCTCTAATCCAGTCAAACGGTTTGTCTTGAACATATGGAGCTTCTGTATCCTTTACAAAAAAGTGAGCATTATCTTCTCGATAAGCATAGCATCTAGCAATGACTGGGTTTTCTTCTTTTACTTTTCGTGGAATTTCTCCTCTGTGCTCAAATTCCCAAGGCTGTTTCGTAGCAGTTGGATAATCTTGTATATGTTTTACATCAGGCCCTCGCTCGAGTAATAAAGTCTTAATTCCAGCTTCACAGAGCTCTTTAGCTACCCAGCCACCACTCATGCCTGCTCCTATTACTATCGCATCAAAATTAGTTTCACTCATTATTTTAAGTCTTATAGTTTTTGCACTTCTACACACGCCTGATATGTATCAGGGATCATTTTGTAGTCTTCGATTTCTGTCTTATAATATTCAGAGGTAAGTAGATTATAAGTTGATAGTTCTTGCACTTTACTCACAAATAAAATCAATTCCTCTGATGGTGATTGATTTGCGTAAACTGATTCTATTAGATCTATGGTTTCCTGAGGTTTAGCAGTTTTAATTTTCATGCTATTTTCCTTCATAAGTAATTTGTACTGTTCGAATCCATCGACAAATTTTACTAAATCTTCTTTAGGACTACAATCATTCACCATGGTTAATATAAAGTCAACTGGATCAGGGACTCTATCAGCAACTTTAGAGATAGGTAAAATCGTCTCACTAATTACACCTAGGTAGTCTTTGTGCTTTTGGTTTAAGTTAAGCTTTCCATCAACCAAAAATTCTACTACGTTCTTATCAGCACAACTGGTGATAAACATAGTGAATGTGGATGCTAAAGCTATATTACGAATGGCTTCTCTCCGCTTCATAGAGTAGTTTTCATGAATATAGTAAATATCAATTTTAAAAGTTGATAAATCTTAGCTATGCGAACTGTACATATCAGTTAAATGACAAACATTTTGTATAAATATAAAGTTGTTAATTTACTTTTCAATTAATTCAATACGCCATGAATCCTAAGCTTAGATTTTCAATAGCGATATATACATTATTATTCTCAATTAGCTTAACCAGCCAAAGTAATAATAGCTTCAGCTGGCCTGATGGCAAAAAGGCTGCAATTAGCCTAAGCTTCGATGATGCTAGGCAATCACATCCTAAAACTGGCAGAGATCTATTTAGGCGGATTGGCGGTAAAGCTACTTTCTATGTAAATCCTCCAGCTATGCTCTACGATATTGAAGGATGGAAAGATCTAGTAGCTGATGGGCATGAAATAGGTAATCATACAATTAATCACCCTTGCACTGGCAATTTCTTATGGTCTCGAGATAAGTCTTTAGAGAGCTATTCTCTAGCTACTATGGAGCAAGAATTATTAGAAGCAAACCAGCAGATCTATGCTATGCTAGGAGTCCATGCGGTATCATTCGCATATACATGTGGTAATAGTTTTGTGGGTAGAGGTGCTAATCGAAATAGCTATGTGCCACTTGTTGCAAAGCATTTCGAATCAGGTAGAGGGTGGCTTAATGAACCTCCTAATGATCCATTGTTCTCAGATATGGCTATGCTGCAAGGCAATGAGATGGATGGCAAAGATTTTAAGAATGATATTAAACCTATGATCGATGCGGCAATTAAGAATGGTAGTTACCTTCTACTTGCAGGTCATGAGATTGGAATAGGTGGAGCGCAAACAGTAGAGATATCAATGCTCGAAGAATTATTAGATTATCTTAACCAACCCGATTGTGAAGTATGGCTAGGCACAGTGGGAGAAGTGTCTGAATATATAAAACAAAGCAGATTTGCAATTGCATCTAATTTAAAATCTTCATTAACATTCTGTTCGACATTTGACAAGGGTACTTCTGCCAATTATGCACTAGGCGATAATAGTATTTACACAATTCCTTCGTATGACAAAAGAGAACTAGCGAGCAAAGGACTTATCGCACAAGAGATAGCAATAGCTGAGAGCAAAGGGTTAGTAGGAAATGCATTAGAGTTTAAACGCAAATGTAGGCCAGCAATCTTCTACAAGGCAAAAGATAACTTTACTTATAGTGAAGAGAGCTGGGATGGCAGTGTTTCATTTTGGCTGAGTCTTGATCCCGAAGAAGATCTTGCTCCTGGATACACAGATCCTATCCAGATAACTGATGCTACTTACAATGATGGTGCATTTTGGGTTGACTTCTCGGAGACTAGTCCAAGACAATTTAGGCTAGGTGTCTTTGGTGAAGTCGAACAATGGAATCCTAAAGATATCGACCCTGACAAGCATCAGCCATTTTTAGATCGATTAGTTACTTCTAAGCTTAGACCTTTTGCAAGATCTAAATGGACTCATGTTGCTATTACTTTCTCCGGTATCAATAGTAGTTCAGCGAAAGCATCATTATACTTGAATGGTAAGCATCAAGGAACTCGCCAGATTAATGAATCGTTTGAATGGGATGTAGAGAAAGCAAAAATATTTTTGGGTATAAACTTTATTGGCTTAATGGATGAGCTTTCGTTATTCAGCAAAGAACTTACTCAGCAAGAAGTAAGTAGTTTATATCAACTACCTGGTGGCATAGGGGATTTACTAAAGCAATAAGATCAAAGTAAGATAGATAATGGATGATTTTTATTGCAAAGAAGTTATAACAGGGAATTTAAAAGTTGAGATAATATTTGAGACAAGTCTGGTTATGGCATTTCATCATACTAAGCCATACTTTGAAAACCATGTTGTGATAATCCCTAAAGCGCATATAGATTCTCTTTCATCTTATCCAAACTCTCCAGAATTAAATCATGATTTGATGGGCGCTATCAAAGCGGTGACAACTATGTTTGAAGAAAAATTTGGAGGCTGTCGAATCTCCTCAAACATAGGAAACTATCAATCAACTAAACACCTTCACTTCTATGTCCATCAAGGAAGAAGGTTAAGAGCTGAAAACGGCGAGCCGATAGTAAAATAGAATTTTAATCTAGATCAAGATCCTTTCTAAGCACACCATCAGCAACAGAGTTTTTAGTCCAATAATCAGACCTGATACTTTTTTGAATTTCAGCGGTTGTGGTTAACTTTTTCCTGCCTGATCCATTGCCACTATATGATGTTTCCTCCCAGCCTAAGATCTTATGAGGAAAAGATGTTTGATATTTTATAACGATAGTCCTATCTACTTCACGATATTTGATCGTATAAGTAGATATTTCGTTATTCACTTTCCCATTTGTGAGTGTACACTCTAATGCAGCTGTATTCTCATGATCCAGTCTTAAGGTTAGTAATGATGGAATCATCATAGCATTACCAACTGGTAGACTTTCAGGATCCAGCCTAATCTTAGTCCACACATCATCTTCTAGTAAATTCTTTTCGATTGTGTGATTTCCAGATTCATTTTCAAAGTAGGACTTTACATCTACCTCAAATCGCCCTTTATTCTGTAGTTCCATATAAGTATGTCCACACCACTCTTGAGAAGATGCAGATGCCTTAATAGAGTGGAGAGAATTAGTGAATGGGAAAAAAGTGCTAAGCATCATAGAGTATGGATAAATACCCGTATTAAATTTCTTAGTGAAATTTAACTTTAGAACTGATAAATCATCATCACTAGGATTATCAGCTTTCGTCATTTTACTTTCTGAGAATGGTTCGGTTACGAAAATCATAACTGCTTGCCCTTCATGTAATTCTCCATACCTAGCTTGATTTAATTTATAGCTTGTTATCTCAGCTTCCCCATTGTACCAATACTTTTCTTTTTCTGTTTTGACCTTTGGAGTATTGTACTCACTTGTATCAGTACAAGCGCTATAAACGAGAAACGGAAGGAATAAAATGAATTTCATTGGACTAATATTTAAAGCCTTAGGTAGAACATAAATCTAACTAAATTTTGTGGCTAATGCTACAGCGGATTAAAGCATGATGTATGGAATATTTATGGTATTGGTTGAGTTGATAACCTCTTATTAGCAAACTTATAAATCCGAAAAATCAGAGCCACTATCAATAATGTCAGTAACGGAACATAATCCCATTCATCAACTGCTCTTTTTGCATAGCTCACAAAAAAGACACCTGCTATCCAATAAGCTCCAACGGTGTGAATTCCTTTCCACATCTGATTACTTATTTTGCTTTTTACATTATCAAATGAAGTAACTAACATCACGACCACAAACACATACGCTCCACCACCCCCAAGCAATGAAGTAGTATCAGCCATCTCAAATACAGGATGAAATTCTAATTGTAATATTGCGAGCAAGCCAAGATGAATCAAATGAATAATAGCGAAAGTAATCCCCATAAATTTCCGATTCATAAGTAACCAAAAAGTAAAGGGGCCTTTCCAAACATACTGGATTCCTGACGCTGAAAAAGCTGTACAGAAGAAAATGAAGCTTATTCTTGCAGATAGTCTAATGCTTATCCTTATAGACTCCTCAACATATCCATAAGTACTGACCAAATAAATAAAAAGAAGTATGCTTACGGAAACTGAAATAATAGGTATTCTCCAGCCTCTCATATTATAACACTTTTAAAATCATATTATCTGAAAGTAGCAAATCTTTTAATAAATTAGAAGAACACATCAACTCTCTACACCGTGAAAGACATCAATAAAGCAATGGTTCCTAATATGGTTGCAAATGACCATAAGGACATACCAGGTAACCCATCTACAGCGAAAAGTAGCACGTTAAAACTCAATGACAGATCTAATGGCAAGCAATTAAGAGTCCTAACTGAGGATGAGTGGAAATTTTGGAAGCACAACGGATACATTGTAATCAAGAATGCAGTGCCAAGAGAACAAGCTGAAGCTACTGCTAATTTCCTTTGGGATTTTGAAGATAAAAAAGCTGACGATCCATCTACATGGTACACGCAAGCCAGAGCAGAGATGCAGATGAAAGAATTAGCAGGAACAGGGATGGTTGAAGTTTATAATAATCAGCATCTATGGAATAATCGTCAAGTTCAAAAAGTCTATGAAACTTTTGTAGACATTTGGGGTACGGAAAAACTGTGGGTCACGATAGACCGAGCAAATCTTAATTTCCCTATCAGGCCTGGCTTTGAGTACAAAGGATTTATCCACTGGGATTACGATCCAGAGACTAATCCACAAAACGTACAAGGTGTACTAGCGCTTGCAGATCAGATGGACGAAAACATGGGAGGCTTTCAATGTATCCCTTGGCTATTTAGAAATTATAAAGAATGGGCTAAGACACAGCCAGCAGATAAGAATAATTTTAAACCAGATGTAACA
>CALFUQ010000028.1 GCA_937929885.1 uncultured Saprospiraceae bacterium | reverse complement strand
CAGATTAATCTTATTGGTAGAATACTCTATAATAGTAAGCATACTCTGATCTGGTATTCTTACAGATTGGTGAATCGGTGCTCCCATGTCTGGGCTTTGTCTTATTTGTAATGAGCCTCCACTATTGGTCATTGCTCGCATGACATCTCTTTGTACTGGTGGCTCCCATCCTGGTTGACTGCCACTTAGATCTCTGTCAGGGGCGACAACTGGTGGAATATTCCGAGAAAGCACTGGAGGGACTGTACCTGCTTGGTTTGATTGACCTTTAAGCTTTTCTAACTCTCGCATGATGTTTTCATACACTGAACCATGAGCAGTTTCTACTTCAGGATTTACTTCATTTTCTACTTTCGCTTCCTCTACCCTCTTCCTCATCATATCAAGTATATCATCTTCTCTATTTTCTTTTTGGAGAGGTTCTACCTTCTCAAATTTCTTTTTTAATTCTTCGAAAACTACAGGATCTGCTGTTTTGACTTGAGGATCATCTCTATTGGTATCAAGTGCTTTCTTTAGGATATTAGCCAGGACAGGTACAAAGTTTATCATAGTAGTTTATTTGTGTATGTAAAATACAATTTGAATGTTGTCACACAAACAATTTAACATTCTCTAATAATTGACTATAGACAAAAGACTCAATTTTATTAACCGTAATAAAGTAAGAACTAAAATCAATAAGTTCGCTCACATAGATTATCATAGATAAAAGTACCCCACTCTACTATTACGGATTAAATAAATCTAACCAACAAAAAAGGAGCTACAAATTCCTTTGTAACTCCTTAGATAGTTTGTCCGTGTTTAATTTTTATCCTCCAAAATCATCGAAGGCAACTTGTTCCTCAGGTATTCCCCAATCGTCTGCCATCTTAAGGACACACTGATTCATAATCGGAGGACCACAGAAGTATAATTCTACATCTTCTGGTGCTTCGTGTTTGCTTAAGTATTCATCTATCACCACTTGGTGAACGTATCCTTTAAATCCATCTCCATTTGGATCATCTAGGTGTTCCTTGAGCGTCCAATTATCTTCTGGTAATGGATTGTCTAAAGCAACTGCAAATCTGAAGTTAGGAAATTGCTTTTCTATCGCTCTGAATTCTTCGATATAGAATAATTCTTGCTTAGTTCTACCACCATAGAAGAAAGTTACTTTTCTACCTGTTTTTAAAGTATGGAAGAGATGATATAAGTGTGATCTCATCGGTGCCATACCTGCACCACCACCTACGTACAACATCTCATTCTCAGTATCTTTTATAAAGAATTCTCCATAAGGCCCTGAGATAGTCACCTTATCGCCTGGTTTAAGTCCAAAAACATATGAAGAACAAACACCAGGATTTACATCTTGCCAACCTCCTTTAACTCTATCAAATGGAGGAGTCGCTATTCTAATTGTAAGCGATACGATATTCCCTTCTGCTGGGTGATTAGACATTGAGTAAGCTCTAAATATTTCTTCCTCATTAACCATCTTAAGATCCCATAACTTAAACTTATCCCAGTCCTTCTGAAATTTATCTGGAGAGTCATGATAATCTGGATGTGCTGTAATATCTACGTCCTTCTTATAGTCAACTACAGTCTCCGGTACATCTACTTGTATATATCCTCCAGCTTGAAAGTCTAAGTGCTCTCCTTCAGGTAATCTTACTATAAATTCCTTAATGAATGTTGCAACGTTGTAGTTAGAGATTACTTCACATTCCCACTTCTTGATACCGAAGATTTCTTCTGGAATTGCGATATCCATATTCTCTCTTACTTTCACTTGACATGCTAGTCTTAAACCCTCTGCTGCTTCTTTCCTTGTCATATGGTTCATCTCAGTAGGTAATACATCTCCACCTCCTGAGTGAACATGACACTCACACATAGCACAAGTACCTCCACCCCCACATGCAGAGGGAAGGAATATACTCTTCTCTGACAACGCAGTTAACAAAGTGGAACCTGGACTTACCACAATCGGATTATCTGTATCTCCATTCACAGTGATACTTACTTCACCTTGTGGCAGTAGCTGCTTCCTTGCATAGATAAGCATCCAAGAGAGCAAAAGAATAACTCCACAGAAAGCGATCAAAGCATATAAAACCGTAGTCATATTTATTCCTTTAAGTCGTTATTTTTAAAATGCTGAAGGATCGATACCCATCAATCCCATAAACGCCATTCCCATCAATCCTGTCAATAAAAAAGCCATACCTAGTCCTCGCATCGGTGCAGGTACAGCACTATATCTTATCTTCTCTCTAATCGCTGCAATAGCAATAATTGCCAAGAACCATCCGAAGCCACCTCCTAATCCAAATGCAACAGACTCTGCAAAATTATATTCCTTAGAAACCATAAATAGCGATCCCCCAAGTATTGCACAGTTTACTGTAATCAAGGGTAAGAAGATTCCTAATGCGTTGTAAAGCGATGGCGAAAATTTCTCTACAACCATCTCTACTAACTGCACCATAGATGCAATTACTGCTATGAACAGGATTAATTTCAAAAACGTAAGGTCAACTCCAAATATCCCTCCTTCACTTAACAACCATGTGTTAATCATCCAGTTTATTGGCATTGTAATTCCTAATACAAAGATCACTGCTAATCCAAGACCAAATGCTGTCTTCACAGTTTTAGAAACTGCGAGGTAAGAGCACATACCTAGAAAATAAGCTAACGCCAAATTTTCTATGAATGCAGACTTGATGAATATATTTACTAATTCCATTTTCTCTTTTTTTTGGCTTATGATATATCTACTAAGTGAGGTTTCCATGCTCTATGTAACCAGATAAAAACTGCAATGACAAACATTGCTGCTGGAAACAATACCATCAAGTTGTTTGGTGCATACCATCCGAATAACCAGCTTTCAGTCGTATTGATCAAAAATTCTGGTGTACCTCCGATTATCTTAAAGTTGAATAAAGATCCGCTACCAAAAAACTCTCTTACTGCAGCTACCATCAAAAGAATAATACCGTAGCCTACTCCATTACCTAATCCATCTAAGAATGATTCGTACGGCTTGTTTGCCATAGCAAAGGCTTCTAACCTTCCCATCACTATACAATTAGTAATAATCAATCCGATGAATACCGAAAGTTGTTTGTATGATTCGAAACTCACAGCTTTAAGTGTTAGCTCCACAATAGTTACTAGTGTAGCTATGATTACTAGCTGAACAATCATCCTTACTGCCTTAGGTATACTATTTCTCAGTAGTGAAGTTATGATACTAGAAAAGCTACAAACGAAAACTACTGCTACAGCCATTACCGCTGCATTCTTCATGCCCGTTGTCACTGCTAGTGCAGAGCAAATTCCTAATACCTGCACCGTGATAGGATTGTTATCACTTAGCGGATCAGTTAAAAGCTTTCGCTCTTTCTTACCTAAAAGCCCTCCTGATGCCTTTTTCTCTAATACAGCTGCTTCTGCCATTTTTTAATCTTTATAAAGTTTTTAACCTTTTACAGTATTAAAATAAGGTTCATATTTTTTGATGTCTGTCTTGAACATCGCTGTCACACCATCTGCAGTTATAGTTGCTCCAGATATACCATCTACCTCATAAACAGGATCTTTAGCTCCTCCTTTTCTTACATATATCGATCTGAATTCTCCGTTCTCGAATAATTTCTTTCCTATGAATTGCTTGTACCATGCAACGTTATCCTTTATCTCAGCGCCAAGCCCTGGTGTTTCTGTTACATGATCAAAAGCAACACCCGCAATAGTATTTAAATCATCTTCTAATGCTACACATGCCCATATTGCATCCCATAATCCTTTACCTCTTGTAGATATGATTGTAAATTTCTTTCCAGCACTACTAGTATAAATAAATACTGGCCACACCCTATCCTCATCTGCTTTCTTAACCTCTTTAGCCATGTCTACACTCTCTGCTTTGCCACCAATATATCCTAGAGATGCAACATACTCTTCATCCAACTCATCACCATTGCCATCAACAACTAATTGCTCAATCTGAGAACTGAATACTTCCTCTACTTTCTCATCAGAAAAACCTTCTAAATCTTCTCCTAAGTGATCAGCAACCGCGGATAAAATTGCTCGCTTATTATAAACTGCCTCGTTAGCATCATGAATTGGTTTTAATGCTGTAAACATACCTGCCAATACAACAGCTACTATAGCCGTCATGATGAAAACAAAAATGATGGTAGATTTTGTACTATGCACGTTGTAATCTTCTTTTCATATTTGCTTCTAGCACATAGTGGTCGATAAGTGCTGCAAATGTGTTTAAAAATAAAATCGCCAACATCCATCCTTCTGGATATGCTGGATTTAAAACTCTTATTATCAATCCTATGAATCCTATTAAAAATCCATAGATCCATTTTCCTGTATTGGTCGAAGTGGCTGTTACTGGATCAGTTGCCATGAATGCCATAGCGAATAATAAACTTCCGATTGTGAAGTGGTGATACCATGGCACTGTCATAAATTCTGTAGCTCCCCAAGCATTAAAAATAATCCCTGTGAGTGCTGCTCCGAATACCATACCTAACATAATCCTCCAACTCGCAATCTTTAAGAAGATTAACATAAGTGCTCCTATAATTATAAATGGCTTACAAGTCTCACCTATAGATCCTGGAATTGCTCCCCACCACATCTGTGATGCACTATACTGAGCTGTAATCGCATCCCATCCTCCTGCTTTTGCCAGCGCTAAGGGCGTGGCTCCGCTAAAGCTATCGACGATTGTACCTCCTTTAAATGTATCAATATTGAATGCATCAAATAGGCCATTAAATAAACCATGTGCCCATCCGTATTCTGCTATTCCTCCTGGAGCTACTCTGTCAAATCCTGCAATCCAAACTTCATCACCAGAGATAGTAGTTGGATAAGCAAAGAACACAAATACTCTTGCTAGTAAGGCTATATTCCATATATTCATCCCTGTACCTCCGAATGCTTCTTTACCTAAAATAACTGCAAAAACTATAGATACTGCTAAAATCCACAATGGGATATCTGGTGGCATAATTAGTGGTATCAAAGCTCCTGACACAAGGAATCCTTCCTCTACTGCATGTCCTTTTTTCGCTGCAAAAAGAAACTCTAATCCTAATCCGACTGCGTGCGATACTATCCAAATAGGCAATAACTTAATTAAACCGTGAGCAAGTTTAAGATGGAATCCTTCTATAAATCCTGTGTACTGGCCCATTGCAACAAAGTGCTGATGTCCAATATTATAAGTCCCAAAAACAAAACACAATTGAAGTGCGATTACTACATGCACCATCAACCTCTTAAGATCCATCCCGTCTTTTATATGAGCACCACCATCAACTGTTGTATGATCCGGTGTATACAAAAAGGTGAAGAATGCATCATAAGCCGTATGCAATAATGGACTTTTCTTCTTGTCTGGTTCTAGATTCTTTATTTTATCAATTAAAGCCATCTTTTATTTTTCTTAGCCTATTCTATTATTAACCTTCTACTTACTATCCTTGTTCAGCCATCATGTCTAATCCATCCCTTAGGATAGCTTGTAGTGGCTGTTTTGATGTACACGCAAATTCACACAATGCTACATCTTCTTCTGATAATTCATTTATTCCTAAACCTTCCATACGCTCAAAGTCTCCTGCCATGATCGCTTTGAAAAGATGTTGAGGCAATACATCCATAGGTAGCATTGACTCATACTGGCCAGTAACTACAAACGCTCTCTTCTCTCCGTGCGTGTTAGTATTTACATCGAATTTAAGATCCCCAAAACTAGGAATCGTGCCTGATATACTTGGTCGAGGCTTGAGCGGCAATAACCATCCAAACATCTCAAATTTATTACCTTCAGTTACAACAGTTAATTGCTCATCTTGTGCATTTAAAAACCCCTCTACATTAGTTTTCTTGCCTGTCAAAACATCTCCAGCTATAATCCTTACATTATCTTCTGTGAAACTATCTTTCAATATCTCTCCGATGTTAGCTCCCAGATAAGTCTTAATATATCTCGGACTTTCTACCTTACCAGTAACTGCTACCACTCTTGACACATCATACCTCCCTGTGAGAAATAGCTCTCCGATAGTGGCAACATCTTGAGGCCTAAGTGTCCATACTTTTCCTGTTCGCGAAATCGGCGCTGTATGGTGCATCTGCACTCCTACATTACCTGCAGGATGAGGCCCTGCAAACCAATGCTTCTGTGCTCCTTCAGC
>CALFUQ010000027.1 GCA_937929885.1 uncultured Saprospiraceae bacterium | reverse complement strand
ATGGAGTATGGATCTGTTAAGACTATTAAATTATTTAATAATATACCCCCGAGTAAGTATGACCATAGTTATGCCGAGGGTAAATGGACAGTCAAAGAATCAATACTTCACCTTATGGATACGGAGAGAATATTTGCTTACCGAGCTTTACGTATAGCACGAGGAGATACGACTGAATTGCCAGGGTTTGACCAAGATGCATACGTACCTATGTCCAAGGGACATCAAAGAAGTTTTTCAGCAATCGTTAAAGAATATAAAAGTGTAAGACAGGCTAGTATTTCACTTTTCAAATCATTTGATGAAGAGATGTTAGCAAGGGTTGGTTCAGCTAGCAATAATCCTTTCTCAGTAAGAGCATTAGGATACATGATCGCTGGACATGAGATCCACCATAGTAATATTTTAAGTGAAAGATATCTCCATGATGTTGAATAGAGTTTGTGTTTATTTATTTGTTGCATTTATATTTTTGATTAGTTATTCGTGTAAACAATTTCCTGATCATATAGATGAACAAAAGGTCTCAGAGGTAGACTCTTTCGAAGGGTTGCCAGGTACACGCACTTGTTTTTGGACAAGAGGCCCAGTTAGCAAAGATCCTTATATGAATATTGCTTATCCCGATGCGGGGGTATTTTATTGGTCGGCAGTATTTACAATCCCTCAAGGTGCTAAGTTGCAGTTGGAAGGTGAATTTCCACATTCACGGTATATGTCACTAATCAGTTATGATGGAAGAGGAGCCCCTATTGAATCCTTAGCAGACTATTTGATACAACCAGATGAAGGGGCTACTAATCCTTACGTAGTAGGAAATAATCGAGATGAAGTAAATCGACAGTATACTTTAGATATACTTAATGCAGGCTCTCCGCAAAATAGACAAGAAGGAGTAAGGCTTGCAAGACCAGATCAGCTAGAAGGGAATAGTTTAGAAAGTAATCTAACAAATACGTTGCACGCGCCCTCTTATGCAAATGGACAACAGTCAATATTATATAGGATTTATGTACCAGATAAAAACACATCTGAGACTGGTGGAGTATCTATGCCATCACCCGTATTGACTTTAAGCTCAGGTAAAGTATTAAGAGGAGCTGACGCTTGTGAAGCACTAAATTCTAAACAACAATTAACAATTACTCCAAATGCTGTAGGAGTGCCAATGTCAACTTATAGAAAACTACTTAATCAGCCAGATAAGCCAATCACTTGGCCTGCAATAGTACCTCCTAAATGGTACCTTCAGTATGATAGAAAATTTTTGTTAGGAATTTATAATGGTGACTTCCCTGACTCACCACGAAAGAGCACAGGGGGCTTCTACCCTAACCTTGATAATAATTATGTAAGGACTATTATCAATCGAAAGCATGGGAAGGTATTTGTTTTAAAAGGAAAACTCCCTACAACACCAAAGACTTGGAATGGAGATCAAAAAATGACTGCTGGAGACTTAGTCTATTGGTCTATTTGTTCCAATCAAGGATTTGCTAATACGAGAGTTAATGACTGCTTATTTGATGAGCAAGTACCAGTAGATGAAAATGGAGTCTATACCATAGTTGTGTCTAGAGCGGAAGACAGGCCTCGTAATGCAAGAGCAGAATGTGGTATAGCATGGTTGCCGATGGCTGATGATGGCGATGGTGCAGTAGACGAAGATGTAACGATAGTTCAAATTAGAAATATGCTAGCCTCTCCCGATTTTAAAGAAGCAATTCAAAATGTAAAAGAGATCGGGACCGAGAAAGAAATTATGGGACCTTATATGCCAAATTCTTTTTACACTACTACAGGAGCATTTGAAGTCTTCTTTCCTTGTATTTCTCAATAAAAGTTAGATTCATTCATAGCTAAAAGAAAAATTTAAAAGACATTAATAACTAAGTACAAAACCACGTAAGATTTCAAGTTTTTCGATAACTTAACACAGTATGAAAAACTTCTTAGTCGTTTTGTGTTTTGCGCTATTAGCTTTTTTGTCTTGTGAGTCAGATAATCAGGCATCAGGTAGTAAGGGAATATCAGAATCTGGTCTCAGTAAAATAGCCCTTGTAGGTGGGACACTTATCTCTAGCATGGAAGAGCATGCCTATTTCGAGACAACCTTGACAAGATATTTTCCGCAGCGATCAATTAGTCTTCGCAATATAGGTTGGCCAGCTGATGACGTATTTGGATTAGCAAGATCACAATTTGGTTCTGCTCAAAATACCCGGTCATGGAAACCACCTAGTGCAGAAGATGGATTTGGATCTAGAGTATTAATGCAACATATAGAAGATGTCAATCCTAAAACATTAATCATAGGGTACGGATCAGAAGTTGCTTTTGCAGAAGATGAATCGGATTTCAGTTTATTTAAAAGCGGATATGATAACTTGTTAGACTTCGCTGACTCCTTAGGATCTAATTTAATTTTGCTTTCTCCACCTAAACACGAGAATACAAATCTTCATCCTCAAGAAGCATCAACAAAAAACATATGGTTAGGTAAAGCAAGAGATTATATCAAAGCTGAAGCAAACGAAAGAAATGTTGCATTTATCGATCTATTTGAAAATTTGATTACACAACCTGACACACAAATCTACACTCAAAATGGTATTCAACTAAATGAAATAGGTTATCAAAAAATGAGTCAATTATTAATTGATTCTTTAATTCCTGGATATGATAATAGCTTTAATCTGGTACTTGACTCATCCGCTCGTATTACAGATCATGCTAATTGTGAATTCTCCGAACTAACAAAGTCTTTATACGGTGTCAACTTTAAATTGACCAGTGATAAAATAGGTGAATTGGGAAACATACAATCGGAGGAGCCTATAGCAATTTATGTCGATGGCGAACTCTATAGTAAAAGTCAGGATACAATAAATTATTTTAAGCTCAGTGGTGATGACATGACCCTAAATAGGCTAAGAGAAACGATTAAAGAAAAAAACAGATTATATCGCTATAAACTTAGACCACTTAATGAAGCATACATTTACTTGTTTAGAAGACATGAGATGGGACATCTTGCTTATGAGATGGATGACCTAGCAATATTGGTAAAAGAGAAAGAACAAGAAATTAAAAGCTTACTCGAGCCCAAAGAACACTATATCGAAATAGAAATGATAAAGCCTTGGTCGGCACCAAAAGATTATGCTTACGATGAAGTGCCTCGAAATATTCCTATTCCTAACATTGAGAGTGAACTTGCCGCTTTTAATATTGCTGAAGGCATGTCTGTGAATCTGTTTGCTTCTGATCCGATGATTGCTAATCCGATAAATATAAGTTGGGATAACAAAGGGA
This sequence comes from uncultured Saprospiraceae bacterium, assembly GCA_937929885.1. Classification (GTDB taxonomy): domain Bacteria; phylum Bacteroidota; class Bacteroidia; order Chitinophagales; family Saprospiraceae; genus CALFUQ01. The sequence continues at coordinate 4,097 of CALFUQ010000027.1, read as the reverse complement.
GAGCTTGGGTTGCTACTAGCAGTATCTATCCTCACATAGTACCTGGTAGAGAACCAAATGATAGGATAATCATATTGGAAGACACAGATCAGGATGGAGTAGCTGATAAACATACTGTGTTCGCCGAAAATTTACTAGTACCCCACTCTGTAATGCCCGTAGAAGGTGGTGCTTATGTGACCGCTACAACACAGCTTCTTTTCCTTGCGGATACTGATGGAGATGATGTGGCTGACGAAACAAGAGTTGTTTTTGATGGATTCGGTAATGCAGACATTCACCATACTATCCATGGGTTGAGATGGAGTCCTTGGGGCGACTTACATTTTACACAGTCCATTTATATCAATTCTTTTGTAGAATCTGCATTTGGGCCAAGGGTACTAAATGGATCAGGTACATGGTCGTTTAGACCTGAGAGTGAACAGTTAGAGATTTACTCTAGGGGTTTGGTCAATCCATGGGGAGAAGCTTTTGATAAGTGGGGACAATCCTTTGTGACAGATGGTGCTGGTTCTTCGGGTATAAGTCACACTTTTCCTGAAAGTGCCCACCAAACTGCAGTTGGTGCAGATAAGGTACTACCTGGCTTAAATAGGAATACACCTAAGAATACAGGGGCGGAAGTAATATACAGTAGTCATTTACCAAGTAGCTGGCAAGGGGACATAATTGCTAGTGACTTTAGAGCCAATAGGACTGTACGATATAAGTTGAAGTCAAAGGATAGTTCATATGAATCTGAAGAAGTACAGACTATCTTGAGTTCTGATCATAGATCCTACAGACCTGTGGATGCTAAGGTAGGTCCTGATGGAGCGCTCTATATTGTTGATTGGTATAACCCAGTCATTGATCACGGAGAAGTAGATTTTCATCATCCTGTTAGAGACAAGGTGCATGGTCGAATTTGGAGAATGAGTGATGACTCTAATCCTGCGTTAGCAATAAGGGATTTCTCGGTGATGAGTAACCCTGAATTATTAGAGTTGCTTAAATCACCAGAGCAACAAACAAGACTACAAGCGAATAGAACTTTAGTTGAGAATAAATGTGATCCAGCGTCGGTACTCAATTGGTTACGAAAATTAAATAGATCCAGTAATACTTATGAACAAAATAGATTAGAAGGTCTTTGGTTGCTGACTGCGTTAAATCATCTTGATGAAACGCTTTTAAAGAGTGTATTAAGATCTAAAGATAGCAGAGCCAAGGCTGCTGCTATAAGAATGCTAGGTCATTGGAATATTCAAGCAGACTATAAAGATTTGCTTAACCAACTTGTGAAAGATAATAACGGCCAAGTAAGGTTAGAAGCATTACATGCATTGAGGGAGTTGGGTGGCATAGAAGCAGCAGAGATAGCCATTCAAGTAATCGATTACCCAATGGATCAAAATTTAGATTTTGCTTCTTGGTTTACGATTAAAGAACTCAAGGATTATTGGATACCTGAGTTAGAGGCTAATAAAGTTTTGTTTGGAGGAGATGTAAATAAACAGATGTTTGCATTGTTAAGTACAGATGATACCAGGATTATCCCTGTTCTAAGTAAGTTACTCACCACTCAAAATTTAGACCCAGAACTAGAGAAGGAGGCAAGGCAAAAATTGGCAAAAATCGGTAACGAAAATGCGTTGCAACAAACATTAGAGTTTGCTGCTTTAAATGAAGACGTTGACATCCTAAGGGCTTTAGCATATGCGCCTCAATCAAACCTTAGTGTTCCTCATGACTTGAGTGCTATATCAAAATTGCTTGATAATGGTAATCCTGAAATACAATCATTAGCATTAAGTCTTATAGGTAGATGGAATGCATCATCATCTTTGGATCAAGTAGAAAAGTTAGCAAACCAAACAGAAGATAATAACGTCCGACTTGAAGCAATGAGGACATTAGTGTCTCTAGATCAAATAGAAAAGGTAAAGCTGTTTGCTCAAGAAAAAAGTAATAATGAAGTATCAACATCCGCAACAATTGCATGGATTGAAGAAGATCCAAAATCAGCAGCTGAGTCAGCTGTAAATCTTCTATCTCAATTGGATTCTGTTAAAGCCGCAGATAGAATATTCTCTGCTTTTAGAGGTGTAGATCAAGGTCCAAAAGTATTAAATGAAGCATTGGCAGGTAAGTCTCTACCCGAAGAGATAGCAAGTGCAGGTATCAGGATGGTACAGACATCAGGACTAAATCTTTTTGAATTAGAAGGAGCACTAAGAAAAGCAGGGAAAATAAAAGCCTTAGGTCTAGACTTAAGCAAGGAAGATAAAGAACTACTAATTGCAGATGCAATCGAAAATGGACAATACAATCATGGAAGACAAATATATCGAAGCACCAGAGTTTTGTGTGGATCATGTCATCGCATTAGAAACGAAGGAGGCTTAAGCGGACCTGATCTGACTACGGTAGGAAGTTATATGACTCCTAACTCAATTTTAGAATCTATATTAAATCCAAATTCGGATATTAAGCAGGGATATGAAACTGTGATCATTTCAAAAAAAGATGGTGGAATATTGAGTGGGTTATTACATCGTATAACAAGTGATGCTACTTTGTTGAGATTAGCAAACAGTGAAGTCATTTCAATCCCCAATGATGAGATTGCTGAAACAGATGTTAGTTCTGTATCACTTATGCCAGCTGGTTTAACAGCAAGCTTGCACAGAGATGAGCTTAGAGATTTGTTGCACTACCTGATAAACCTAGGCGTAGAAAAATGATATTGGTATGAGGTCCAAATACAAAAGATCTCCTAATTTCTTAGAAGATCTTTTGTATGTATTCCTAACTTCTGAGTTGCAGTTTCAATTATAACTCAGCCGTCTATAAAATTAAAGTCTATTCCGTTACTAAAGACTAAGGGGATATTTATTTTGTTACTTCGAGTACACTCTCTTTATTATTAGAGTATTGTGTACTTACTGGTACTTGTTTTTTTTGAGTCATTAAGAAAACATATTTTCCTGTAAATACTCCAAGTACTGCTGCAATTAAGATTAATAAAAAAGTCATTGTGTGTTTGTTTTAAAGTTCATATTAGAGAACCTAGAAACAAGGGTTTACCCCCTACTAAAATGATTATTTAGTGCTTTTTTCCACTAGTAATGATAAGTGGTTTACATCTAGATGCCCGAAACTCTACAAAAGTACTTCAAGCCATCTACAAGCATCCTACTTAAAATCTCTAAGATTTAATCTTGATGGGTGCAGTTTGAGTCTTTTTAAAGATCGTTTTTCCAGTGAAAAAACCTAATACTGCTGCTGTGATGATTGCTACAAAAGTCATATCGTTTATTGATTGATTCGATATTAAGACGATCAGATTCTCTGTAACCATACTTCCTTCACAATCTATTAACCTACTTTAACTAATTGGTAATTGATACTACTAATGAATTATGAATTCTTATATATCAATTTTCCAACTGAGAGACTTCTTATATCCCACCTTAGCATTAAGTATATCAAAAGCAAGAGGGATGCTTTTCTGTTCATTTCTAACAGATAGGATTTGGATCTTGGTAGTAGAATGAGGTTTGAGCTCAATTATATCTGTATCTGAATAAAAATCATAAACAGAATTATTCTCCAATAAATACCTAGCATCAGAGATATTAGTAATCTCTATTTCTAATACATCGGTATCTCCTATCATGCCTTTATTCTCTACCTGCAAGCTTGCGTCTACTATAGCTCTTACATTATCTTCTTTACCAGATAAGATATTTCTAAACCATGCAACAGTTCTATTAGCAAATAATGCTTCTTTTATACTAGCCTCAGATTTATCTTTAGCTAACACTAGCATAATTGGTCGGTGACCTCCATTAGCAACTTCAAACTGGTAATCGATAAGACCATGTATATCAGAAGTTCCGATTACGGCTATGTTTTGTTCTAGTGCGATTTTGAGTGCTTCTTCAGAGTAGGTAAGATCATTGACAACTTCAATACCATGTAATAGATCATTATCAATTAGGTCTTTATGAAAATCAGTCAGCTTAGGGACTGCATCTTTAGTTTGCGCATACCAGTTAGGATGATTCCAAAAAATAAAAGCTCCTTGCTCTCTCGCTGCTTTATAGGAA
>CALFUQ010000026.1 GCA_937929885.1 uncultured Saprospiraceae bacterium | reverse complement strand
TGGCGTTAGTCAGATCTATGGGTTTGGTAGCTATGATGAGACGGCGCCTAGTTTACGCAAGGAGTTAGAAAAAATATCAGGTGTATTCGTCAATGGAAAATATCTGTATGATAAAAAAAGAGAAGTTGTAACAGGCAAACCAATAATTAAACTTAACAGGCCTTATAAACATTTACTCTTCGAATACTTAGATTTTGAAAATCTTGGAGCATTCCTAGATCTGCATATTACAGATGAAAATGAAAAGTCAAAACAACTAGAACTCATAACTTCTCCTGAAAAAAATCAAAAAAACTATTACGTCTCCTACCACTTCGGAGAATACAAGGAGATTGTCAAAGCACAGGTAACCGTAAAGGATAATTGGAAAAGTTTAGAATACAAATACATCTATCCACAAGATGATGGATCAATTAAAACATTCACTTATTTCGGAGATATAAAAAAGCGTGCTGATGCGCTTCACATCCAGACACGGACTTTCATGGATGGCAAAATGGTGCCTGGAGGCGAAACCATATTGTATATAGGATATGGAGATCCTGCAAAGAGTAAATATATGCTTGGAGTTTTTTCAGCTTTTGATATTAACAACAGATTGATTGCAGTAAAAACTATCCATGAAAAATGTGCTACTGAGGAAGAAATGATTAAACAATCTAAAAACCCAAAAATACCAGGATATATCGCACAAGAAATACGAAACCAACGGATCCAAAACGACATCAATATCCCAAACGATAAACTTGAAATATCAGACAAGAGCCCTTACTACCTTACCTATGAGAAAATTGCAGGCAAGTATACCTTCTCATTTCAAACAAAAGAAAATGATCTCAATGATATCAGCATCCGAATTGATCCTAATAACTATAAAGTAAGCTCACAAATCCCTGGAGTTTTAATTAACAAAGACGATATAGAACTTTTAAATAATGGCTCGATCTTAAATCTGAGGTTTAATCTGAGCGGTCCTGCATCATTCTTACAATTAGATATTTATGTAAAAGCCTATTACCTAAATGATAAGACCAAAGAAGTAAAAGGTACTTTCTGCGGTGTAGATTTTGAAAATCGACTGGTAAGCGGAGATGTTATTATTAAGTTTAAAGCAGAAAATTAATATGACCCTGTTACTTTATTCCGTGGTATAGAATAAATTTTTTCTGCCCGACCATCTAAGAAATAGAATTTCTTGCCATCAAACACACCATCCTCTTCAAGCATAATCCTAACGATCTTACCCCACTGTTCTACCTCGGATGCGGCGAATAATTCTATAGAATAGGCAGTGTTTGGCTTGAGCGGATAGTCCCCTTTGCCTTTCACTCCTTCTTGCTGATCCCACAGTCCGATTGTTGGGCCTGCTGCATGTCCGTGCGAGCCTATTGGATGTGTATAAATCGACGCTTGTATATTCTCACTAGATGCTTGCTTCAGTGCAGCAGCTAATATTTCATTTCCAGATAAACCTTCCTTGAATTCCTCTACTAAAATATCCTGCAGCCTATTCCCATTTTTAAATGCAGCTTGTAGACCAGCAGGGACTTCTACTTCGTTTGGCTTAAGCATATAGAAATGCTGTTGCTGATCTGTATTAAGTCTCAGATAAGTGATTCCAAAATCGACATGGAGCAAATCCCCAAACTGGATTATATCATCTTGTGATCGCTTAGAGAATGATCTTAAGAATTCATTGTTACTTGCGTCTGGTCGCTGTATAGAAACCGAAGGATGAAACCAAGTACTAAGGCCCAACTCTGTTACTCGATTACGCAACCACCAGATCACATCATCTGAGGTAGTCTTTCCAGCAGAAATAACATTCTCAGAAAATGCCTCTTGTAAAATATCATGCCCCATCTTACATAACATCGGATATAACTCTAACTCTTTCTCAGTCCTAGTTTCTAACCAGGAGATAGCAAGATTTTCTGCCGAGTATAATTTATTCCTAAATCGTCTTGGTAACTTATTATAGAACTCGTCATACTCTGTCTTCACAAGACCATCTGCCAATGCAAAGTCTTTAGAGTAATTAAGTCCTATTTTTTGTGGATTCTTTTCAGCTATGATATTGACTAAGGCTTCCCATTGATCTGGATAAACATCTATGTTCCATTCCCCTTTTAATAACTTCCCGACACTATACCTTGCGATAGCAATTTTATCTAAAGACCCATCTTCATTTTTATTGAATACCATAATCGTCCTCCTTCTTGCTGAGAGCCATGTGCTCGGTAGCATCGTCTTCATTACAGGATCTTCGTTATACTCACGTGAGATAAGAATCCACATATCAAAGCCCTCTCGCTCCATTAACTGTGGAAGCAGGTTATCGATTCTATCTTCTAATATACCGTCTACTAGTGCAGCTCGCTCTCTTTGGTCAAGGATCGGAAACTTATCTTGTGCCGTTAGAAAATTTGTAATTAAACTCACCAAAATCAATAAATTAATAATCCTCATATTCATATGCTTTGAAAAATTTGAAGGTAATATTTCAAAGTCTATATTTAAAGAATTATGTGTCTAATCCATGCCGATAATTTACTTTATACTGTCATAAGGAGGTTCGTATTATTCTTAATTATAATATCAACTTCCAATCTGGCCGCTCAGCAGCATGCAGTGCAAGATTTAGCACTTAAAGATCTGCATGTAAAACTTGATTCTATAATCAATAATGGCATAGACTCACTTGCTTTTCCTGGTGCTCAGCTCTATATAGCTGTTGGTGGCAAGCCGATAATGCACAAAGCGTATGGGCATCATACTTATAATCGCAACTCCCCAGTTGAGCTTGATCATATTTATGATCTGGCGTCTGTTACCAAAGTGAGCTCTGGATTACCCCTCTTGATGAAATTTTCTATGGATGGAAGATTTGATTTAGATGCACCTATAGAAAAATATTATTCAAAATTTAAAGGATCTGATAAGGCCGAGATTACCTTTAGAAATATCCTAGCTCATCAAGCTGGACTAGAACCGTACATTGTCTTCTGGCAAAAGACAATTAATGATGATGGAGAATTTAGAAGAAAAACATTCTCCAATAAAAACTCTCGACGATATCCAATTTCGATAACCGATGATTTACATCTCTTTAAGCGACACAAAAAGAAGATGCTTGATTACGTAAAGAAATCAGCAGTAAATCCTAATCCAACTTACAAATACTCTGGCTTGGCATTTCTTCTTTTGCCAGAAATTATCAAAGGGATTACTGGCGAAGATTACTATCCATACTTGAGAAGTACTTTTTATGATCCACTCGGAGCTAGTAAACTTATGTACAAACCTATAGGCAAATATCCTCAAGAAAAAATTGTACCTACAGAACAAGACACTTACTTCCGTAAAACTTTGATCCATGGCTATGTACATGATGAGGCTGCTGCGATGCTCGATGGGATATCTTGTAACGCAGGTCTATTCTCTAATGCAGAAGACCTTGCCAAACTTTTTCAGATGTATCTCAATGAAGGAGAATATAATGGTAGGAGATACTTAGTAAAGGAAGCCGTAGAAGAATTTACTACTTATCAATTTCCAGAAAATGATAATCGAAGAGGACTAGGATTTGACAAACCTCAACTGGAGTATGACTCAGCGACTAGCTATGTTGCTAAAGATGCTAGTGCAGAAAGTTTCGGTCATTCTGGATTTACTGGGACTTTTGTTTGGGCTGACCCTAAGCATGATATGTTGTTCATATTTTTAAGTAATCGAGTATATCCTGATCGGTCTTACCGAAAATTATATACAATGAATATCAGGCCTAAGATGCATCAAGCTGTTTATGACTATCTTACAAACGAATGAGTATGAGCATCGACATCAACTGTGATTTAGGAGAAAGCTATGGCAACTTTAAAGTTGGTAATGATGATGCTGTCTTCCCTTATTTGAGTTCGTGCAATATTGCTTGTGGATTTCACGGCGGTGATCCACTTCATATGAAAAACACGATTACCAAAGCAATTAAATACGGTGTGCAAATTGGCGCTCACCCATCATATCCAGATCGTCTTGGCTTTGGCAGAAACAAAATGAATATTGCAGGTAACGAATTACAAGCCATAATAGAATACCAAGTCGCTGCGCTTCAATCAATGACTGAAAGTCAAGGAGCTCCAGTGAAGTATGTGAAACCGCATGGTGCTCTTTATAACTCCATAAGCAACGACATCGAAGAAGCTAAGTATGTGATTGCAGGTATTCTTGCTATTGACCCAAGTCTTAAAATCATGGGCTTGGCTGGATCAGCACTCGAAACATATGCTATTGCTCAGGGCATAGATTTTATTGCTGAAGCATTTGCAGATCGACGATATGAAGATGATGGCAGTTTGAGATCAAGAAGGAAGGAAGGTGCGGTTATTCAATCTCCAGCTGATGCAAGTCTACAAGTATTGAGTTTAGCTAAGGAAAATAAGTTAACTGCCTTTAGCGGCAAAGAGCTGAGTGTGACTGCAGAGTCAATCTGTATTCATGGTGATAATCAATCTGCTGTAGAAATCTTAAAGGCAATCCA
>CALFUQ010000025.1 GCA_937929885.1 uncultured Saprospiraceae bacterium | reverse complement strand
CAAGAATTCATATAACATAACTTTAAGTTTTAAATTAATAATACAAAAGTCTGATGTTAGAGGAACTTAGGATTGTTCGGGAGGAGGTGTATTTATTTGTATGTATTTACTATGGATAGGTGCAGTAACAGAGAGCGTGATATCCTTTGTAATAATACCTCTACCTATGGTAGAATTTACTACTAATACCTCTACTTCAACATCACTTTCTATTTCAGTATCTAGATGCACAATTTCTGTTGATTCACTATCTATAACTGTATGATCATAAGCTAAATCAAATGTAGTCATGACTATCAGAATGGTCATAAAAGCATACATGATATTTAGATTAATTCTCACGACTACAAGATATAATATTTCTACAATAATAGCAATACTATCATTTATAAAAGTCCTTAATTTTAAAATAATTTTCAACCTTAAAACCCTTGTAATAAGTATATATAAATTGTCTGATTTTTAAGATATTCATTCTGCGCATCTAAAGATTTGAGCGCATATTCTAATCTCTTCTGCTCTCGAGAGTTGAGCAGGAACAGAGAGCTTTCACCAAGATTAAATTTTATAGTTTCTGCTTCGAATAGAGTTGCAGCGGAAGTGGTATTCTTTTCTGCAATTAAAAATCGCTCATTGAGTATTTCTTGATTCGTTTTTATCAAATCTAATGCTGTCTTTAGCCTTTGCGTCGTATAAGATTGCTCTAAAACCACCGTCTCAATATCAGCATCAATAATTTTAATGCTTCCTCTTGCCTTCCGAGTAAGCAGTGGATAGTATACACTTACGCCCAGCTTATAATCAGATGGAGCTAAGCTTAAGAGTCTATTCTCTCTGTTAACGGATAGAAGAGGGTTGTATTTTAGATCTACGGTAGGCTTAAGGTTTTCCTTTTCCAATTTTCTTAATAGCTCATATCTGGATTTTTCAAAATCTAGATTTTGGATACTTGTAAGGTTTAACAATAGACTGTCTTGCAATATCTGTAGAGCAAACATTTGGTCTTGCCACTTATCGATAGCTAATACCTCAGGCTTGGTATCATTATTTAGCTCTAGAGGAGCTTGATTTGCATCCCAGATATAATTATTTATCGCTTGTCTTGCAAGATTATAATCTTGCTGCAGTTTTAATAAAGCAGAATTTCTCTGGTCTAGATTAAGCTCAGCCTCTAAAGTATCGATTCCCGTCCCTACACCTTGTATGTATAGATCTTTTGTAATCGCATAAGTTTGTTCTGCAACTGATATTGCTTGAGTATAGATCAATATTTTCTGATAAGTTGTTTGCCAATTGATATAACTCTTAGTGGCGTCAAAAATGACTTTATTATACTTTTCTATTTGTTTAAGTCGATTCTCTTTAACGATTATTTTAGCCTCATCTAAAATCATTCTTCTCTCGTCATACAAAAGTCCGTTTGCTAAGGGTATTCTAACACCAGCAGATATCAATCCAGGGAGTGGTAAGCTATTCTCTTCATTCAAAAAATCTCCATTATTTCTTTCGTAACCTCCTTCAAAAGCTAAACCGTATTTAGTAGGAATTTTAATCTGTCCTTCCATTTTTCGATAGTATCTTTTATCATCAAAAGATTTATTATCTATATTAAAATCTATGGTAGGATCAAAATTCCCCTTAGCTTTCAAGGTGTATCCATCACTTTTGATATCTAATAGTTGCAGTTGTCTTATAACTGGGTGAAAGGATTTTACTTGATCAATAAAATCATCGTAACTCAATACTATGAAGTCCTGACTAAATAGTAGTGTAGGGGAAATGAGAAAAAATATCAGTATATGTTTCATGATCTCTAATTCTATTTCGAAGACTGCTCCTTTATTTGATCGAGTGATATGTTGTGAGCGCATGGTTTTCCTTCGGTATCTACTTTCACAAAAACTATTTTCTCAATACTAATAATTGATGTTTTTGTAAACACATTTCTTACCGTACACCCAAATGAGATCGAACTAGTGCCAATATTTAAGAATTCGAGACCAATCTCTATAACATCTCCTTGCTTTGCAGTTTTCAAAAAATCAATTTCAGACATATACTTAGTAACTACCTGTTGGGTATTTAATTTTGTCATAGCATAAATGCCTGCTTCCTCATCTATCCATCTGAGCAGTGCACCTCCAAATAGTGTGTTGTTAGCATTTAGGTCGCCAGGCTTGATTAATTTTCGCGTATAAAATTTCATCTATTTAATTTTCTTTATTGGAGCTTTTGATTTTACTTTTTCTATTTCCTGCTTATTGTAATAGTCTGGTGGAAACCCATTTAATTGTCTCCAGATTTCGTAATAGATCGATACCTCATTGAGGAGTATAAGGCCATTGGCACCACCACCTATCCTTATTTGCTCTGGCCATGGTTCTTTCTCTTTATCTTCTGCTACCAGTATTCTATAAGTGCCCTCCTTTTCATCGCTGATATCATTATCAATGGCATATATTTTACCTTCGAAAGTTCCGAAGGAATTATCGGGCCATCCGCTGAATATAATTGCTGGCCATCCATCAAATTGGATTCTTGTTCTTTGTCCTATTTTCAATAATGGCACATCACGGGGTCGTATATACATTTCAACCGCCTTGGTAAATTCTGTGGGTACGATGGTTACTAAGTCTTCTCCCGCTTTTATATACTCCCCAATTCCTTGCTTTTTCATTTTTGTGATGGTGCCATTGATAGGGGAGGTGATGACATAGGCATCTGATCTTGCCCTATAATTGTTGACATTTGACTCTAGCTTGTTTATGTCGCTATTAGTACTATACTTCATTGACATCGCCGATAGCTTATCAGAGTTGATCTTAGCCAGCTTTTGATCATAGTCATTCTCTATTAGGAAGCTATTGTTTTCTAATCGTTTAATCTCGTTTAAGTTATTTTGAATCTTATTTTGCAAGTTGTTCACTTTAGCTATCGCTTCACTATAACTAAAGGTTTTAGTTTCCAGATCTGTAAGCGTTTTGATTCCTTTGTCATATAACTCTTGAGTTCTATTTTTCTGGCTTTCTGCATTAGATAGTTTAACCTTAGCGGCTCTCAGGTCAAGACTATCTGTCATGATCTTTATACTTACTTGCTCTAGTTTAATTTGGTTTTGTTTTTCTGCTAGAGATTTGTTTTTTATCGTTGCTTGGTATTGTGAGTCTAAGACATTTGCTTTCTCTTGATATGCATTTGAAGAGGACTTCTTTGCATCAATCTGTCCTTCTGTTTGGCCGATCAGGTTTGGATCTAGATATGCTTCCTTTGATTCACTAATGATCAATATGGTATCTCCAATACTAACTTTATTTCCCTCGATTACTCTCCACTCACTTATCCTCCCATCTATTAGCGATTGGATAGCCTGCGGTCTTTCATAAGGGTTGAGTGTCGATACATAACCAACTGACCTTATATTCTGAGTCCATGGAAGAAACAGTGCACAGATACCAATGATCAAGACTATAGTCAATAACTTCAAAAGGTAGTTAGAGACCGATCGTGATTCGAGTTTTTCGAAAATAGAATACTTACTCTTATCAATATATTTGTTAATAGACTTTGCGCTTATATTTAACATGACTAGCTATTTAATTTTATAGAGTCTACTTCACCCTTGGTTAACAGTAGTTTGTTTCGTATATATCCATCCCATATTTGATCCACTGAAGAGACTATGATAGACCAAGGCTTATCATCCATAGTTAATTCTTTTATTATTTCAGCCTTTTCGTCGTGAGCTACATGGTCTAGCGGATCTTCGAGGATAAGTAATTTTGGTTTATTGACTATAGCTCTTGCAAGCAGCACTCTATTAATAATATTTCTCGGAATTCTTTGCCCTTCGGGATCAAGGATAGTTTTAAGCCCCAAAGGAACAGAAGAAATAAACTGCTGTAGTTTAGTTATAGAGATAGCGTCTTTTATATCATTGGGTGTGACACCCTTCCTTCCCATTTGAATATTTTCTAGTATTGTGCCTTGGAATATTTCATTGTTGCTCAGTGAGAATCCTATAAATTCTCTAAGTTGCTTTTTGTTTAACGACTTAAGTGGTAATCCGCGATATTGTATCAAGCCCTCTGTTGGCTCTAAAATTCCTGCCAGCAGGTAGAGAAGGGTAGACTTGCCAGAGTTGGGAGGGCCTACAATATGGATAGAGGTATGAGCAGGCAGGCTAAGATTAATATTATTTAAGGTCTTGCTGATACTACCTGGGTACTGATACGATACTTTATTAAAATCTATGGGAAACTCTGTTGCCTCATCTTCCACCTTGAGACCTTCTTCGTCATCATCTAAAGACATATCAGTAACGTAGCCTATTTTCTCCAGTGCAGTTAACACATCATAGATAGAATCTAGCGATTTAATCAGTTTTTCTACAGAGGCTATGATTAGGATAATAATTATTTCCGCAGCGACGAATTGTCCAATGTTCATTTCCTGATTAAAGACTAGAATACTACCAGTTATTAATAGACCAGCAGCAATGATCATCTTGAAAGCAATCAGATAAAGTGATTGGTTGATCAATACTTTGAAATGCGATTCTCTAGCATCTAAATAATTATTTACATGATAGTTTGACTTCTCGAGATTAAAGTCTGTATTACCTACTAGTTTAAAGGAGATCTTAGCTCTAGCAATTTCTTCTAACCAAAATGCTATTTTATATTTAAACTTGGATTCTGCTAAGCTAGTCTTTAAACCTTTAGGCCCTGTTACTGCAATAATGATATAAATTAAGGCTACCAGTACCAAACTAAATATGATAAAGAAAGAGTGGTATAAACTAAGGACAAAAAGACCTACCACAATCTGGAATAATGCCAATGAGAATTCAATTAATATTTTCGGTAGACCTTTTTGAATAGTTGTCGTATCAAAAAATCTATTAGCTAATTCTGGTGCATAGTAATTATGTAATTCACTGTGCTTAATGGAAGGTATCCTGTAAGCAAATTCGAATGATGCCTTGCTAAATATTTTTTGAGAGATATTCTCTACTATCCGCAGTTGTAATAGTTGTAGGATACCTGTCAATACAATACCACCAATCACAAAAGCAACTAAGATCATCCAAGAGGTAGTAATCTCACCACCCTGTATTAGATTGATGATCGCCTGTATGCCTATGGGAAGTGATAAATTCACAAGTCCATTAAAAAAGGCATAGATATAGACTTGTGAGATGTCTTGCTTATCAATTTGTAATAACCTTCTAAATCTTTGAAAAGGACTGATCATGAGTTTTGTTTAATTGACATAGAATTGTTAGACCTGTAAATCAAATAGTGTAGAGGATGTTTAACGAAGTCTTTGATGCTCATCCTAAATAATGCGCCTAGATCACTAAGTGAAATTGATCTTGACTTCAGTGCCAACAGAAAGGTTATTGTAAAGCTAACAGATAGGTTAACTAAACCAATTAACAATACACTTGCAATAGCGATTAATATAGTTACAAAATCAAATGAACTATTTATTACTGCATAACCCAGATTTGAAGAACTAAAAGCAATATGTCTAATATCTAGACTAAAAGGTAAAATAGAGGATAGCAAGAAAGCTGATCCTAATAAAAACCCAAGACTAATGTTACCAGCTATGATACCAGAATTCTTCTTTACAAATATTGCAGTTAATTCTCTATGCTTTTTTGACAGTAGCTTCTGTAAAGAAGGATTATGTATAATTCTATTGGTCATATTAGATGCTAGGATTTTGTTATCAACGTAACCAGAGATGAGACCAGCTAAAGACAAAAATATGCCTGCTACTGCAGCATAGAACATTGCTCCTCCATCAAATGGGAATACCTGGTTTAGCAGATAGTTAGATTTATCACTACTGATTGGGTTTATAACTATTCCTATACGTATGATATATGCAATAACACAAGCTAAAGAAAATGCCATAATGAAATTTCCTAGAAGAGAAATGAACTGACTCCTGAATACTTTACGAAGGAGTAGAATAATATTCTGCTTGGCATCAATTTGCAGATCATTGTCTCTATCGATATGCTTGATGATCGTTGATGCAGTCATAGCGGGCTGTTTAGTTGCAATCGTGCCACCTATATATTGCACTATGATAAAGCACAATCCATAGTTTATGCTATAACTAAGTGCAAGTGAAAATCCTGTTAGACCTTGAGCGTCAAGCAGAATTTTAAACAGCGCAAAAAATGCTATGATTGCTCCTCCTATAAGACCCTTCCTAAAAAATCGTTTATACTCTATAAAATCATCTGCTACATATTTCTCCCCTTTATTAGAGGTATGTTCGACTATCTCCAATGCCAACAAATCAATATGCGAACCGATATATTTTCTTAGACTATTTCTTGATCCTATAAATAATATATACTCACTTAATATTCTTTCCCAATTATCAACTGAATCCAGATCGCTCCTTAACATCACAAGATCCTTAGTTCGTTTTAAATGCTCTAAGACCCTTTTAGTTAGAACCGTCAAATGCAGTGATGTGCCAACGAGGTGTTTTTTATTCCTAAGATCTATGATCGTCTGATTCACTTCATCTAAGGCTGCTTCAAGATTTGAATCTGAGCGCTTATCTGATACTTGATCTACGGTAGTAAGAACAGCCAACTTATCATAGCAGCTAGAATCAATTCCTAATTTGTAGAATAACTTCTGTATTTCATGATCTAATCCAAAGGAGACGACCTTTAGAGATAAAACTTTGATTGCTTTATCTAAATCATTAGTTACACTTTGCCTAGACTTACTATTATTAAGTAGATGCTTTATAATTTTTTGACTTGGAACAATTGCATCTTCTTTTTTACTAATTAGTGATACGAGGTAGCTCTCAAATGAATTTTCAGCTCCAACCCTCGGTATTAGCTTTCTAAATACCCTATGTATTGCACCAGCTGTAAAGCCATAATTATCAAGTATAGAATACTTTACAAAAAAGGAATACAACTCTAGTCTAGATACCTCAATAATATTAGTCATCGAATTAAGAATTGGAAATAAATGTTATGTAGATGTTATACTTAAGAGTTTTTGAAATACTATTTGCAGTAGTTAGCACCTAGAAAAACCAATTCCTTGAAGGGTGCTTTTTAGAGAATTGCTTATAATTGATTTTTGCTCTTTTAAAAGTGTCTCTAACCCTGAGTATTATTATAAGATAAGCTAGGATAGAAAATATAATTAATAGAGATATGACAAATAGATCAATTAACATGATTAAACATTTTATATTAAACTATAATTAATTAGAAGATCTATTAAGCGATGATGATGCTTAACAGTGTCCCAAAAGCTTCTGTTGTAACCTGCGGAGTACAGCTATTTCTGTTCGGGAGGGGGAGAGGTTAATTTTTGGTCTCCATTATCGACAATCAAGCTATAAATTGGCTCATCGCGGTGATTGAGATAATCAATTATATAATCTGTGACTAAAGCTATGTATTCAATTTCTATTTCAACATCATTTTCGACTTCGAAGTCTATTACATGACTTTCGATTAACTGCTGATCATCATTAATATTAAAGCTTATTACCACAATTGCTCCACACATACCGAGCAAAATGAAACAAATGATATTTAAGTAATGAATCATGATTCAAATATACATACTTTCTTTTATGATAGCAATACTATCATTAGTTTATTTAATTTTATCCTAAAGCATTCCAAACACTAAACTTAATCATTGAAACATTAACTAACGAGTATTTTTACGGGTAGGGGAGCATACTTATGATTATATTATTGGAAAAATTGATGTCCAATTCTTTTTCTTCTTAAAGCAGAATATTCCTACTTGGAAGCTCTAACAAAAAGGAGCATCTCAAAATGAAACCACTAGACAGGGCATGATTAGAAATTTAAGTACTCGTTGATGGTATTAGTAGCTAAAAACAAGTACCTAGCCAGTCATAAACAAACACGAGACCTTATGCACCAATAAAATGCTCATTTAGCTCCTAGTAATTTATTTATAGATCAATTATTCTAGATAGAATAAATACCTAAAATCAACACATGGACAAGCCTTGGGAAAAAATGTTAAACAGAATTTTAAATTGGATTGATTCAGCTATCTTGAATTTACCCAATTTACTAATTGCTATAATTATTTTTATTATTTCATTTTGGCTTTCTAAAATTTTACAGAGCTGGTCAAATAAAGCATTAAAACGGGTTATCAAACAAGCTTCTATCAGAGGTTTAATATCCAATGTATTATCTATTGTAATTATCGCATTTGGTCTATTTTTAGCTTTAGGTGTTCTAAATCTTGATGAAGTATTACAGTCACTATTAGCAGGAGCTGGGGTTGCTGGACTTGCTATAGGATTAGCACTTCAAGGAACTTTAGCGAATACATTTTCAGGAATTTTCTTGGCTATAAAAGACGTCCTCAATGTTGGTGACTGGGTAGAAACAAATGGATTTTCTGGGAAGGTAATAGAAATCGATTTGAGAAATACCAAAATTAAAGAAGCTGATAATAACATTGTAGTCATACCCAACAAGATGGTACTAGACAATCCATTCAAGAATTTCGGCTTAACTAATCGAATCAGAACGAGTATAGAATGCGGTGTTTCTTATGATTCTAATTTGAGAAAAGTAAAAGAGCTAGGCGTAAATACCATCACCAAACTCTTCCCTCCCA
>CALFUQ010000024.1 GCA_937929885.1 uncultured Saprospiraceae bacterium | reverse complement strand
AAGATCACATTTTAAATATTTTGCCGTTGCATCATGTGCATGGTATCATTAACGTAATGAGTTGTGCGCTCGCCTCGGGAGCTATCTGTGAGTTCTTACCAAAGTTTGAAGCAGAGAAAGTCTGGCAAAAGTTCGAAGAAGGAAAGTTAACTTTATTTATGGCTGTGCCTACAATCTATTATAAGTTGGTAAAACATTGGGAGGCTCAAAGTGAAGATTTACAACAGGCTATGAGTAAGGCTTGTAATCGCTTTAGGTTAATGGTGTCAGGTTCTGCAGCCCTCCCGATACCTGTGCTTAACCAGTGGGAGTCTATTACAGGTCAAAGATTACTAGAACGATACGGTATGACCGAAATAGGAATGGCGTTATCAAATCCTTATGATAATGAGAGGAGGCCAGGACATGTAGGACAAGCATTACCAGGTGTATCTATAAGACTGGCTGATGAGAAAGATCAAGAAGTAGCCGAAGGAGAACAAGGAGAAATTCAAATCAAAGGACCAAATGTGTTTTTGGAATATTGGAATAAACCAGAACCAACTCAAAAAGCATTTACTTCTGACGGCTGGTTTAAATCTGGAGACATCGCTTTGCTAAATGATAACTATTACCAAATCTTAGGAAGAAACTCAGTAGACATAATCAAGTCTGGAGGATACAAAATCTCAGCACTAGAAATTGAGTCCGTCCTCCTTAGACATGAACAAATAGAACAAGCAGGAGTAGTAGGAGTTCCAAGTGAAGAATGGGGGGAAACCGTGGCAGTGGCTATTGTCGGAGATAATAATAATGCCGATCAAATAAAGCAATGGCTAAAAGATAAACTTCCGACCTACAAAATACCGCGAGATTATATTTTTATAGAAGACCTGCCTAAGAATACTTTAGGCAAGGTGACCAAGAATAAACTAAAAGAATACTTCGCCTAATGGACTTTATGACAAGCTTACCGTATTGGGGAATTTTAGTGTTAGTGATTATCAATGCTATACTGGTGATGCGGATGAATATTGAGATAGAAGAAGGAGAAGAGGAATGACAGAGTATCTATTAGATAACGGCTTTATCATTGTATTGACATTAGTCTACATCGCCTTCTGTTTGGGCATAGGGTGGCATTTTAAAAAGAAAGCCGCATCAGGGGTTCGTGAATATTATATCGCAAAACGAGAGATACCAGGATGGGTAATTTCCTTGGCATTCTTTTCTACATCAGCTAGCACTAACACTTACATCGGTCAGGCAGGCAAAGCATTTCAGTATGGTTTATCGTGGGCATGGGTAGGATTGATTTGGGCTATTTTTTGTGTAATAGCATGGTTGGTTTTAGGGCCACGCATGCGTAACCAATCGGCAGCACTAAAGTCATTCACTGTACCAGACTATTTTCAACTTAGGTACAAGAGTAACCTATCAAAGAGCATTAGAATACTATCTGCAGTAGCCATTCTTTTTGCGACTATGTTTTACATGGTAGGGATAGCTAAAGGATGTGCTCATGTGCTGGAGTCAGTGCTTCAGATTCCTTATGCTTGGGGAGCTTTTTTGATCCTGTTTATCACATGTGCTTATACGATCTGGGGAGGAATGTATAGTGTGTTATGGACGGATGCGGTGCAGGGTATCATCATGTTTGGCGTGGCGATTATTATGGTCTCCTTACCATTTATCTACGTAGGAGGTGTGGATGAGTTAATGACAAAAATTGCAACAACAGACCACGTAACTAAAGCTGGCCAACCCATAGAAAACGGATTGGTAAGTTTTGGTGTGTTAGTATCGTTTATGTATATCCTTGGGATAGGTTTATCTATTGGGATGAAGCAAATCTCTGATCCAAAATCACTAATTAGATTTTACTCAATCGATAATGCCAAAAGCATGAAGTTCGCGATGATATGGACGCCAATTTTTCTAGGGGTCTCTCTAGTTTGTGTGATGGGATTAGGGGCTCTGGTCCACGGGATGGCAACAGCAGAAGAAGCCGCATATTTAATTGAGAACACAGACGAGGTAGTTGGGTTTATGCTCCAGAAAATGGATAACCAGTTTATTAGTGGCATTTGTGTAGCCGGGCTTTTTGCTGCAGGGATGTCATCACTTGCATCAGTGATCTTGATCGTAGGGACAGCATTTGTAAAAGACATTTGGGATACGATGAAACCACAACCTGAGGAGCAAATAATCAAAAATACTAAGTGGGCGATGTTTGCGTACTGTGTTCTTGTATTCCTTATTTCTTTATATCCACCTGCAGGAATTGTCGAATTGACCGCGTTTGCGGGAGCGGTGTTTGCAGCTAGTTTTTTCCCTGCCATTTTTGGAGGGCTTTATTTAAAGTGGGGTACAGACTTGGGTGCATTAAGTTCCATGATCGTTGGGATGGTTAGCACTGTAGTTTGGAGATTTGGGTTTAGACTTAGGGTAGAATCGCTAAAAGATTTACATGAGATAATTCCTGCGTTTCTAATTTCTTGTGTGGTATACGTTGTGGTTAGCTTGATGAGCCAAGGGAGAGTGCCAGATAAAAAGCATCTAAGTAAGCTGTTTAAGTAAAATTATCTAACCAAAAAAATCCTTTAATCATTGCCTGTCTGGCAGGCAGATTAGCCATCCTAGTCTAGACAGTAAAGCCTTTTACAAAACTTAAAGCCTTCTAACTTTCATTGGTCCCAGAAAAAGCTTTATTTAGCTGCACACCTTTTTAAATGAGAAGCATATATACCCTTTTATGGTTATTCCTTTTTATGCAAGTAGGTCTGCATGCACAGATTATACAAAACATTATCAAGGGGAGTAATTCTAATGTTATCTACCAGAGTTTCCATTCTGGAGATGGTGGCGAGTTGGAGACCATAAAGATTAGCACTGATCAGGCAGGAGATATTACGATTAAGTTATTCGAGAATGCGGAGACATATTCTTCTGAGAACCCATTATGGGAAATCAGAAATGTATCTAAGCTATCAGGAGGAGAATTGGTGATCGACTTTGATCAGGGAGAAGGTGTTTCTAGAATACTTGAACCAAACAAACAATATTGTTTTTCGGTGTATGGCGCTGGTAATATCCATCATTCTTTTTTAGATGATGTTTATGATGGGGGTAACTACAGATTCGAAGATGGCATAGAGCGTACAGGTGATTTGTTTTTTGAATTAGCACTAAACCCTTCTGCTGTTCAAAATATTCAAGAAGACAATATATCCATAAAACATAGTGCTCACCGAGAGATAGTAGTTTTTCCAAATCCCACCTCCAGCTCAATTCAAATAAATGGAATTAAAGATGATGCGGAGATAGCTGTTTTTGATAACGCAGGAAAGTTATTATTAAAACAGATTATACAGCCAGCCGAAAAACTAAAACTAAATCACTTAACGGACGGTGCATATTATCTTAGAATAAGCAGCGGGGGAGAGGTATTCACTAAAAAGATTATCAAAACAGAAAACTAGCTAAGACTCCCCAAAGCCTTCAAGGCATAAAGAAAAAGGCAACTAAAACATAAACTGAAAGCCAGTCTTTATAATAGGTTTTTAAATCTTGGTCTCTTTGGAGGGACATCGCCTAGACGCTCTTTTTTAGCTGCTTCAAAATCACTAAAGTTACCCTCATAAAACGTTACCTGACCATCATCTTCGTAGGAAAGAATATGTGTTGCAAGCCTATCAATAAACCATCGATCGTGCGAGATCAACAAGACACAACCAGCAAAGTTTTCTATTGCTTCTTCTAGTGCTCTTAGTGTGTTGACATCTATGTCATTCGTCGGCTCATCTAATAGCATGACGTTACCCCCTTCTTTGAGGGTAATGGCTAAGTGTAGTCGATTTCGCTCACCACCAGATAGCACATTCACTTTCTTTTGCTGATCTCCACCACCAAAATTAAATTTACTGACGTAAGCTCTTGCATTCATCTCTTTATTACCGATAGTAATTATATCATTACCTCCGCTGACAACTTCATAAACAGTCTTCTCGGGGATCAGATCTTCATGTGCTTGATCAACGTAGGCTAAGTGTACGGTGTCACCGATTGTGATAGAACCACTGTCAGGTTGCTCCTGACCCATGATCATCCTAAACAGGGTAGACTTACCGACACCGTTAGGGCCGATGATACCGACTATCGCATTTTTAGGAATTGATAAACTTAGGTTATCGATTAGGACTCGATTATCATAAGACTTTGTCACGCCTTCTATCTCAATGACTTTATCTCCGAGACGAGGACCTGGAGGAATGTAAAGTTCTAGCGAAGCTTCCTTTTCTTTAGCCTCAACTGCTGTCATCGCATCGTATGCATTAAGCCGGGCCTTACCTTTTGATCTTCTTCCTTTTGCGTTAGTGCGAGACCATTCTAATTCTCGCTTAAGCACTTTCTGACGCTTAGATTCATCCTTTTCTTCTTGAGCAAGACGATTAGATTTTTGCTCTAACCAAGAGCTATAGTTTCCTTCCCATGGGATACCTTCTCCACGATCTAGCTCTAATATCCACCCTGCTACATTATCTAGGAAGTACCTATCGTGGGTTACCGCAATCACTGTTCCTGGAAAAGATTTTAAAAACTGCTCTAACCAATGTACACTCTCTGCATCCAAGTGGTTAGTAGGCTCATCAAGCAAAAGGATATCAGGCTTACTGAGTAACAACCTACACAATGCTACTCTACGACGCTCTCCACCACTGAGCACTTTTACTTCCGCATCATCAGGCGGACATCTCAATGCTTCCATAGCCATCTCAAGCGTATGGTCTAACTCCCAGCCACCCATCTGATCCATCTTCTCTAGCAATTCTCCTTGCTCTTCTATGAGCTTCATCATGGCATCATTATCCATAGGCTCAGCTAGCTTAGCGGATATGTCTTCGTAGGCTTTTACCACATCTGCTATATGCTGTACACCCTCTGTGACGATTTCTTTGACAGTCTTTGTCTCATCTAGTTCTGGCTCTTGCGCCAAGTAACCGATCTTATATTCTTTATCAAAAGTCACCTTACCCTGAAAATTAGTGTCTAAACCAGCTATGATTTTTAAGAGGGAGGATTTCCCTGAGCCGTTTAAACCTAAGACGCCTATCTTGGCTCCGTAGTAAAAGGACAGCCATATGTTTTTTAAAACTTGCTTTTTGGGCGGATAGGTCTTAGTGACCCCTTCCATAGCGAAGATTACTTTCTTATCTGACATTTGTTATTAGTTGTGGTGCGAAAATAGTAAACTTAGAGAGGTTAAGACCTCTTAGCCTCCCTTGAAAAGGAGGAACTGTTCAAGTTAAGTGCACGGGGACACCTTCTCCGCAAAGAGAGGTTGGGGAGAGTCCGTTAATTAATTATTCAAAACATTCCCTTCATCATCCCATTGCACTAGTTCATTTCTCTTCTCCTGATTGATACACTTAGCTATCCACTCAGGATCATAATCGACATCATGATCTTTAAGTACTTCTGCAGGTACCCCATCCCAGACATTAGGACGATTACCGACGTAACCTAAGTCTTCGATACCTATCTTAGAAGTATAATACCCTGTAAGCACAAGGCCTCTTAATCGATCAAAGAATTTCATTCCCTGATTAAATTCTGGAGTTACCTTATCTGGATATGCTATGTCATCTACGATTTCTATTCGCTGTTTTTCGGTGATTGCTTCAAAAGAGTCATCGAATCTTTTAAGTGCTTCATTATTAACCCATGCTAGACCACCGCGAATTGGGACTTTTAGGAAGGGAGCATCTTTGGACATGAAGTTTATAAAGTCAGGAACCTCTGCTTCGGTGGCAGAACCTGCTGTAGGCGTAGCAGGCAGGATAATATCACAGAGGATAGCTAAAGTGCCTAGCTCATCATCCGTAAGAAAATCTTCTGCTAATAATTTTCGATCCCTTTCTCTCTCCTCAGGAGTTCTGCCGACACCGACGGAGAATGCTTCTTCTATAACCCCTTCTACACCGCCTTCTGTTTTACAAGACTGTGAGCTTACCACGGCACCACCAGCCAAACTACCAGCGAGCAATGTTTTTATAGTTTCTCTTCTTTTCATGATCTAGATATTTCTTTTGTTCAGTTGTTCTACGATATGCTCTGATGCTCTCATGGATAAAGCCATAATGGTCCACGTACAATTTTTATCTGCTTGAGATACGAATGGTCCTGCATCAGTGATGTACACATTATCTACATCATGTAGTTGCTGATATTTATTGCATACCGAAGTAGCAGGATCATTCCCCATTCTGGTAGTGCCTACCTCATGGATTATCTCACCACCTTTATTAAGTCCATAGTTTTGTTCTTTGGTAGGAGTATCACCAAATACATGGCCACCCATAGCATCTATCAATTGCTCGAAAGTCTGCTGCATGTGCTTCGCTTGATTAAGCTCATGATCTGAGAATGAATATTTAAATCTTAATACTGGAATTCCCCACTGGTCTACCACATCAGGATCTAGCTCGCAATAGTTGTCTTCTCGCGCGATACATTCTCCTCTACCGCCAAAACCTATTGTCGCACCATAATATCGCTTCACATCATCTCGCAGCTTATCACCATAACCACCTTCGGATATACCCATAAATTTATTGAAGCCATCCATGCCCATTCCAAAACCATAGTTAGGCATACCCATGCCTCCCCATACTTCGATGTGATATCCTCTACCAAAATCTAGTTTACTATTATCAAGCCACCACGGAGAATATACATGCATACCACCAACACCGTCTTCATTATACATTTTACGATCCATAAGAGCTGGGATAAACCCGCCTCGCCCTGATCCAGTAGAGTCATGCAAATACTTTCCGACTAGACCGCTGCTGTTTCCTAATCCTGCGCTGCCCCCATCTTTAGAGTTAAGTAAGATCCTGGCAGTACTACATGCTGATGCCGCAAGGATTACCACCTTACCTCTGATCTCATAAGACCTGCCATCTTCTTTATTGATATAAGATACACCACGAGCTTTACCTTCCTTGTTCATCACCACTTCTCGCACCATGCAGTTGTTATATAAGTCTACCTGACCATTAGATTTCTGTGCAGGGAAGATTAAACATGATCCAGAACTAAAGTCTGCATAAGCACTACAAGATCTATTACATTGATTACAGTAAAAGCAAACACCACGCTCTGCATTAATTCGCTTAGTCAATATCGACAATCTGGAAGGTATTACCGTGACACCTAACTTCTTTGCTGCTTTGATATAGTAGAGCTCGTGTAATCTTGGTTTAGGAGGAGGCAAGAAAAAACCATCAGGATCATTTGGTAGCCCTTCGTTAGAGCCGAAGACCCCTATCATCTTATCTAGCTTATCATAGTATGGTTTTACATCCTCATATCCTATCGGCCAGTCATCTCCGAGACCATCTTGTGTGTGTCCTTTAAAATCCTTGGGGCCAAACCTAAGTGATATTCTACCCCAGTGATTAGTACGACCACCGAGCATCCTTGATCTAAACCACATAAAGTTAGAATCATCCTTTTGAGTATATGGTTCACCGTCAAGATTCCATCCTCCATAAGCCATGTCGAGTTCACCAAAATTTCTTTCTTTAGTCCAGCCGCCTCTTCGTGGAGATTCATAAGGCCACTTCATCTGGGTCATGGTCTCAGGGTCCTTTGGGTCGAAAAAAGGGCCAGCTTCTATGACAGCTACTTTGAGCCCAGCATCTGATAACACCTTGGCTGACATACCGCCACCAGCACCAGATCCTACGATAACCGCATCATATTCTTTAGGAGTTTCTTTAATCTGCATCGATTTATTTTAAGAATCGATAAGATAGGAAAAAGCTTCAATTCAAAAAGGATAACATTTCAATTATTAGATACCAGAGCAGCTATCTATTTGTTATTACGTTTTGATTAGTGGTAATCATAATTGGAAAGTCAGTACTTTTCTATATCAACAAATTCATCATCAAATTATGAAAAGGGAGAAAAAGTCAATTTGGTGCATACCTGTTTTGATATTTCTACCTCTTGCAGTTTTCAGTATGGAGATCTGTGATAATGGCATCGATGATGATAATGATGGTTTGATTGATCTTAATGATAGTGATGGCTCCAAAAAACAACAGCCACTTTCCACAGGAACCTTCTCTTATATTGTAAAGATGGAGTTTGTTAATGGTGACACAGAGAAGTCAAGCGGTAACATCTCAGTGATAAATTAAAAACAAAAGATCTGTCTGTGAATACTATGTGATATAGAGAACATAAAAAGCACAACACACTAGTGCGGTGTGTTGTGCAATTATAAAAGAGGTGTTATTAATTATTGATTAGCCCACCAGACTAAAACGGAGTCTCCTCTCTCGTAATCTTCATAAACTCTTGCGCTATAATCTCAGAGATGTATCTCGTCACTCCATCTTTATCATCGTAACTACGGTGAGTGAGTTTACCTTTGATAGCGACTTCACTACCCTTGCTAAGCGACTTCTCCATAAACTCTGCAGTCTTACCCCAAGCTACGATATTGTGCCACTGGGTCTCTTGTACTTTTTCGCCTTTGTTGTTTTTGTAAAACTCATTTGTAGCGAGTGAAAACTTAGCCAGCTTGGTCCCATTATCAAATGCTTTAAGCTCGATGTCTTTACCTAGGTTGCCGATGAGTTGTACTGAATTTCTTAATGTATTCATGATGTTTAATTAATTGTATTCCTTCCCGATAGCTATCGGGATCAGAACGAGTGAAACAAAATATTAGAAAAGAAGAATCAACTTTAAAACAAACTGGATACTTCTAATCAGTGTCGATGCAAAGATGGGGTCAAGCGCAAGTGATAGCCGTATATTATCCGTATAGTTACGCTTGTATGCGTTTGTAAACG
>CALFUQ010000023.1 GCA_937929885.1 uncultured Saprospiraceae bacterium | reverse complement strand
ATCTAATAGCTCATAATACTTTCTGGCTAACTGATACTCCTACACAAATTTCAGTTGGGTGGGATGCGTCAATGGAACGGATTTGTACATATGGGCACTTTACTGATAAATTGAGTAATGAAAGTTTCTATGTCTTTAATGGACACTTCGATCACATCGGTCCTTTGGCAAGAGAAAATTCAGCGAAGCTGATCATCAAAACAATTGAAGAACTCAATATTCAAAATGAGAATATAATTGTCATGGGAGATTTTAATTGCCTCCCCAATAGTAAACCCATTACTGCTTTCAATGCTTTATTAGATGATGCAGCCGTAATATCATCTGATGGCATATATGGACCTGAAGGAACGTTTAACCATTTTGATCCTGTTTACAACCCTGATAGAAGAATTGATTATATATTCACGAAGAATCTTAAAGTTCATAGCTATAGACACATAGATGATAAAAGGACTAACAACCTTTGGCCATCAGACCATCTGCCTGTTATTGTTATTATGGAGGATTAATTTATTATTAAAATTTATTCATGAGGATTATATTAATTACTACAATCTACATGCTATTAATGAGCTGTAGTTCTACTAAAACCTTAACAGTATCGCAAATCGAATCAGATAAGGTGGCGATCAAATCTGCTATGTCACAACAGGAGGTAGACTGGAATAATGGAGACATTGAAGCATTCATGGAGAGCTACTGGAAGTCTGCCGATCTATCCTTCATAGGAAGCAGAGGCCCTACTTATGGATGGGATCAAACGAAAGCAAACTACAAGAGAGGATATCCATCAAAAGAAGCTATGGGTTCACTCCATTTTGATATTATAAAATTGGATCCAATAAGTCATGATGCATATTACATGATCGGTAAATTCACACTTACAAGAAAGAATGATATGCCGTCAGGTCACTTTACGTTACTATGGCGAAAAATCGATGGTAAATGGTTAATTGCTTCTGATCACACAAGCTCTAGTTAATTTTTTTAGTCTATGAATTTCTTACTTATTACAGGCCCTCCCGCAGTTGGTAAAATGACGGTTGGTAAAGAGTTAGCACAGCGACTAGATTATAAGATGTTACACAACCATGATTCAATTGAGCTAGCGCTTAAATTCTATTATTTCGGTGACAAGGGTTTTACTCAGATAAACGAAGGCATACGAGACCTAGTTTTTGAAAGTACATCTAAAAACAAAGAGATAAATGGAATGATCTTCACTTTAGTGTGGGCTTTTGATGTGCAAGAAGATTGGGAGTATGTCGAGAAAATAAAACAAACTTATCTGAAACAAGGATGGACTTTCCATATCGTAGAACTATTTGCAGATCAGGCAACACGACTAGGGAGAAATATTAAGCCAGATAGGCTAGCGGCAAAACCAAGTAAACGAAACTTAGAAAATTCTAAGAAAAGTTTACTTGAACATGATGAAAAATATAAGGTTAATAGTGGTGGTGAAATGATTAAGGGTGAAAATTATCTTTTAATTGATAATACAAACCTTTCACCATCGGCAACAGTAGATCAAATTATTAAGCACTTTAGCCTTTCTCCGCAAATAGATTCTTAAGAAGTCTGTATCTTGAAGACATGGCGAAGGACAAGAGAAATGTCAATGAAAATACTTCTGAAGAATTCACAGGAATCAAGCTCACTAAGCCTGCAAGCTATGCTGCAGGTGCAAGGGGAGTGAAAGTTGCCTTAGAGCATGCTGTGGGAGAGATGGGAGCTGTGCGTGCATTCCAGACGCTAGCGAAACTAAATCAAGTAGGAGGTATCGATTGCCCTGGCTGTGCATGGCCTGATCCTGATGATAAGCGATCAGTACTAGGAGAGTATTGTGAGAATGGCGCTAAAGCCCTAGCTGAAGAAGCAACACTCAAAAGAGTGACCACAGATTTTTTCGCGGAGCATTCGGTTACAGAAATGTCTAATTGGTCAGACTTTAAAATAGGGAAAAGTGGGAGGCTAACTCACCCTATGGTTTTAGAGAAAGGTGCTACTCATTACAAACCTATCTCTTGGGAAGACGCCTTTAAATTAATTGGAAAAGAACTTAGTGGGCTGAATGACCCGAATGAAGCGATCTTTTATACTTCGGGCCGCTCAAGTAACGAGGCTGCATTTTTATATGGTTTATTCGCAAGAGCTTATGGAACGCTTAACATGCCTGACTGCTCTAACATGTGCCATGAGTCTAGTGGAGTAGCACTAAGTAGTACTGTAGGGATCGGAAAAGGATCTGTGACATTAGATGACTTGCATAAAGCAGAAGTGGTAATTGTTATAGGACAAAACCCGGGCACTAATCACCCAAGAATGTTAACGGCATTAGCAAAATGTAAAGATGCAGGAGGCAAAGTAATTTCTATAAACCCACTAGAAGAAGCAGGTCTCAAAAGATTTAAGAATCCGCAATCTGTTAGCGATATGTTGACGCTTGGTACTGCTATCACTGATGTCTTTTTACGCGTCAGAATTAATGAAGATATTCCTTTACTTAAAGCCATTCAAAAGAAACTAATCGCTCTAGATAAAGAAGATTCAGGTGTTTTGGATCATGACTTTATTGTAGACCAAACAGTAGGCTTCAAGGCCATGAAGAGCGATCTAAACAAATATGAGCTCGATGAGTTAATAGACCAGTCAGGTGTAGAGGAAGAGGCTATTGATGATGCTGTCGATATCTTAGCTCCAGCAAAGAAAATAATAATCTGTTGGGCAATGGGACTTACGCAACATAAAAATGGAGTAGAGAATATCAAAGAATGTGTAAATCTGCTTTTGATGAAGGGTAGTATAGGTAAAGAGGGAGCAGGTACTTGTCCAGTTAGAGGGCATAGCAATGTACAAGGAGATAGATCAGTAGGGATAGTACATACGCCGTCCAAAGCAATAGCAAGTTCACTTAAGAAGGCTTTTGATATAGATGTGCCTATGGAGCATGGCTATGATACTGTTCATAGTATTATGGCAATGCACGATAAAAAAGCCAAAGTCTTCATAGCCTTAGGAGGTAATTTTTTATCTGCAGCACCAGATACCGCTTATACGGCCAAGGCATTGAGTAATTGCAAGCTGACAGTTTCTGTAAGCACTAAACTTAATCGGACGCATATGGTAACTGGCAAGACTGCATTGATTTTGCCAACGTTAGGACGGTCAGAGAAAGATGAATCTAATGGTAAGAATCGATTTGTCACTGTAGAAAATAGTATGGGTAAGGTGCATACTTCACATGGCAGCTTAGACCCTGCTTCTGCACATCTTATGAGTGAACCAGAGATCGTTGCAAATATTGCATATGCTACCTTAGGCGAGAACTCTAAAGTTGATTGGTTGTCATTAGGATCTGATTATGATGCTATACGTGATGTTATTGCTGATGTAGTAGGCGGCTTTGAAGATTACAATAAACGAGTTGTCAAAGACTCAGGCTTCTACTTACCTAACAATGCCAGAGAAGGAGATTTCACTAAGGTAAAAGGACGTAAAGCTCGATTCTCGGTATGTAGTCTACCTGACCATGAGCTTGAGGCCGATGAATTTTTGCTTACTACCATTAGATCGCATGATCAGTTTAATACAACTATCTATGGTTTAGATGATAGGTACAGAGGCGTCTATAATGAGCGGCGAGTGGTATTCATGAACCCTAATGATATGAAGTATCACAAGCTTAAAAAGTTAGATATAGTCGATATTACCAGCCACTATGATGGCAAGACTCGATTAGCTCCAAAGTTTTTAGTGGTGCCGTATCAGATACCATCTCAAAACCTAGCTTGCTATTTCCCAGAGGCTAATACACTAGTACCGATTGATCAATTTGCAGACGGAAGTCATACGCCTATAAGTAAGTCTGTAAAAGTGAAGATTAAAAAGGTTCAGACTTAAGTAGAAAACTTAATGCTTTAAGCCAATTGTGAATGAAGCTTACTTAAATTCATTGACAAGCTCGTAGATAGAAAATAGTTCTTTTGTCAATTCAGGAATCTGCTTAAGATCAAGTATAGTTGTTTTATCAGAAAGCGCTTTACCTGGATTAGGATGCGCTTCCATAAACACACCATCAGCACCCGCAGCTACAGCTGCTCTAGCTATCGGGATTGCAGCCTCTCTATTTCCTCCTGTGAACGTACCCATACCTCCAGGTCGCTGCACACAATGCGTAGCATCGTGGATCGCCTTTACACCAAATGATTTCATAACACCAAAAGAAGACATATCAACAACCAATTGGTTATAACCGAAAGAGGTACCACGCTCAGTGAGCAAAATTTTATGCTTTGGTAAATGCTGGGTTGCTTTACCGATGATATTCTCCGTTTCGAGAGGAGATAGGAACTGACCTTTCTTAATTTTTAATTGGCAGTTATGTTTTTTGCAGGCTGCGCTTGCTGCTAAAACTAAATCAGTCTGTCGACACAAGAAAGCTGGAATCTGAATCACATCCACTACTTCAGCCACTTGCTCAGCTTGAGAGGGTAGATGTATATCAGTCAACAAGGGAAGATCATACG
>CALFUQ010000022.1 GCA_937929885.1 uncultured Saprospiraceae bacterium | reverse complement strand
AGTAGTGAGTGTCCCGTCGGCTGTTACCATAACATTATTGGTTCCTTGATTTACAGGAAATTCATGTACTCTTACTTCTCCAGAAGGATTGACTGATAATCTAGTTGATCCATCGGTTGCGAAGGATAGTAAGCCTGCGTTGGATACTAGTCTAGTAGCTATTTGTGTTGGGCCAAGTCCAGGATTTGAATATTCAATACCGCCCAGGTAATCTGATGTTGCTGTTCCTTTATAAAAGTCGACACCAGTTTTATAGGAGTCAAAAGAAGAAGTGGGCGTCGTAATAGCCTCCAATCTTACATCTCCTTCGTTTATATGCAGTTTTGCTTTTGGGGTGCTTGTATTTATACCGACGTTTCCAGCCTGATCAATGGTAAGTCTGCGTTTATCATCAGTACCAAACCATAGTGGAGAATTATTTAGGATTTTTATCCAACCACCTATCGCATCTATACCAATTTTCATTTTTGTAGTATCGCTATTAATATCCATAGATATCTGATCATCAGAATAAAGGTCCTCTATGAAAAATTCTCTTTGTTGACCAAGTGCAATATTTGTGCAGGTTAATAAAATGATACCAGTTAAAATTATATTTAGAAGTTTCATGTTGTTTGTTTTTTTGCTTAGAGATTTTGGGTGACTTACAAATTGTGATTATGGTAACTCATAATTTAATGTAATCGAAGAGATGCCAGTTAAGTTATTGTTGTTGCTTTGCTCCATGTCTATTTGAACAACTGATGCGTGATCTCTCGGATCTTTAATTACCCAACCGCCGCCTCCAGTAGAGACTGTAGTAGTTAGGACAGGATTAGTATTATTAGAAATATTATTACTTGTAAAAATCAACCAATTATCTATAGCTGTTGCTTGATCATTTTGTGATCGTATAAGGTTTACTTTAACATTACGGAAAGGATCAAAGTCAATGTAATTTATCACCATACTTGTAATCCTAGATCCTTCTGGTAAGTTTATAGGGGCAGCCATTCTTACGGCTCCGACCCGACCTGTTACAATCTCTGGTGAAATTTGACCTGGCCCAAGATCATTAAATGTGTTGTCTTGTCTAAAGTGGCTAGGAGTGATGTTTAATTTATAACTCTGAGGTAACGTTTGAGTAGTAAGATTACCAGATGAGTTAGCGACTAAATTTCTATCTCCAGACCCAGACAATTGATTTAATCTTACTAATCCAGTTAAGAACACAGAGACTGCAGTTACTTGATTGACTAATTCTATTTTACCAAATCCAGGATGAGAAATATCTAAACTAGGTCTCACAGAAGAATTTGTTCTTAAGCTATAAGAAAGCGAAGAGCTGAGGGTGGAACCTTCATGAAATTTCACTTTGCTTTCGTACAGGTTTTGGTTTGTTTTTTTGAGAGTTAGCAAGGCGTTCCCAGATCTTAGATGTATTTTTTCCTGAGGACTAGTTGTATTAATACCAAGGTCAGCATCAATAATCGAAAGCCGTCTCAGATTATTTGTCCAAAAGCTTAGATGGTTATTTGTTTGATTAGATCCATTAGTAAGCGTTCTTAACCAGCCTTGCGAAGACTGATTTAGGCCAAGAGTTAAATTTCTAAAGCTTGTGGATTGATTATCATTTGTTTGCATTTCAATCAGTACATCTCCATCATTGTCAGTGTCATTCACTATTAATTCTGGGGTTAGTTGGCCCATGAGAAATATAGGCGTTGATAGTAGAATTAGAATAAGTATATTTTTCATTGTTCTAAATTTTAAATTTTTTCTTTTAATTGTAAATCAATACGATGGATGAGATCCCTAGTGCTGATGAGGGTAGTATGAATGTCAGATTAGTTCTTTCAACATCATCATTAATCACAGTATAGTTTAAGCTCACAGTCTCCTTTTTAATATCTGTATTTGACGAACTAGGAGAACCTGTCGAATCAAATATTGATGTGGTGGTGTATAAAGAAGCAGACCCTGAATTATGCTTTCCTTTTGTGAAACTGATCGATAAATTGCTAGAGGAACTGTTATCTACATAGTAAATGATAGCTTCAGTAACGACAGAACCAGAAGGAATATCAACTGAAGCAAATAGAGGTATAGATTGTAAGTGTTTACCTCTTACAAGATGAGGAGTAATCTCAGTAGGTGTATAGTCATACCTTAAATCTACTGGAGTGATATTGATCACCTTGTCAACTATATTTGTTTTTAAATTGCCTTGATTATCTACATACACGTTAGCTGGTTTTCCTTGCGCAAGCCACGGAATTCTAATGCCTCCATCTTCTTTAATAATTAATCTTGGCTGATTACCTGTGTTTAAATTGATAACTCCTTCTAAGTTGTTTTTAAACACAATGGCTTCTAGAGAAAAAGGGGAGATGGTAAAAGGACTATAGGCTACTCCTCCTACTTTATTATTACTAAAATCAAAATCGAGGCTACCTGCGAATATCAGATTAAGCTTAGGAGCTGATGGTACTTGTATTCTAAATCTACCAGTTTTTATATGCAACAGATCTTGAGGATTACTTGTGCCAAGTCCTACATTTCCATTGTTTTCAATCGTCATTCTTCTTGTGCTATTAGTCCAGAAGCTTAGGTCATTATTAGAGACAGTTTTTAAATACCCTTGGTCATTTTTAATGCCAGTATGCATGTGTCTATGATTGGCGAGTATGCTATCATCAGTTTCTAACTCGATGGTTACTTCTTTATCGCTACCAATGTCTTCGATAATTACTTCGGATTGTGCAAATGATATTATTGGTGATAAAATCGCGATGCAAAACGTCAATTGCTTTAAAAGTTGTTTGTGTATCATTTTATTTGTTTTTAAAATTTATCCTTTGTTTGATTACTCACAGGAAGCACTCCAATCTCAAATGCTGCTCGCACCAGCGAAGCTGCATTGCAAGCATTAAGCTTACGTCGCATATTTTTGCGATGAGATTTCACGGTCTCTTTACTAATAAATAATAATGGTGCTATCTCAGCAGATGACCTGCCTAAGGCGACTAGTTGTAGGACATCTATTTCTCGCTTAGTGATGAGTGGTAGGGTTTTGGGGAAGTTGTTAATGGTACTTATAGCAGTGATATTCATCGTGTGTACTTTTGTTGTTGTAAAGTTGAACACACTATATCTTGCTAACCTCTATGAAAACCTAGATTAGGAAAAAATCTATGGAAATGTATAATATTATAAAAAATTATATATAAAGTAAATTGAGGATGATAGTTCAAGGGTTCTGTAAACTATTAACTACCTACAAACCCTTTGAGCATAGCTTCTTTCACAAGGCCAACAGAGTTTCGGACATTAAATTTTTGGATCAGGTGGCGACGATGAGTCTCTACAGTATTTTGACTGATGTGTAGTTGCTCTGATATTTCTGCTGTTGTATGTTCTTTAACGATAAGCTCAAGGACTTCTTTTTCTCGTCTTGTCAAGCTTGGTATGAATGTCTTTTCAGAGCCATTATTCATGAGGCTTTTGAGTAGGATATCATTAGTTTCTTTGTTGAGGTAGGTAGCTCCTTTGTGGACAGTTTTTATAGCTTCTATTAACTCGTCACGGCTTGTATTTTTCAGTAAGTAGCCAGATGCACCATTTTTTAGCATTTGCTGTATGAAGCTCCCCCTGTCTAGAGTAGAGAGTGCTATCACTTTTACGTCTGGGTATTTTTGATTTACCTTTTTGCAAGTGTCTAGACCATTGAGTACAGGCATATTGATGTCCATCAGGATGACATCTACTGTTTCATTCTTTAGATATGATAGTACCTCTAGGCCATTCTCAGCGGTGTGACTTATTTCAATGTTCTCTTGTCCATCGAGTAGCTGTGTAAGCCCTTGTAAAAGGACATTATGATCATCTGCAATAAGTACTTTGATTTTGGACATTTATTAATCGAAGATTCGGTTTATTATAAGATACAACAATACTAGTTAGAACATTATGATCAAACATTTACTAGAGACTCATGTAAAACTTCCTTTGGTACTTTGATAGTCATGGTGGTACCTACACCCACCTCAGAATCAATCTCCAGCAAACCATCAATATAGTTGATACGGGACTCCATGCTTTGAAGGCCCATACCATTTTCGGTCTCTACACTATACTTGTCGAACCCTCCACCATTATCTTCTAGATAGACCAGCTGATTATCCCCCTCGATAGAGAACTGGATAATTACTTCTGTAGCTACAGCGTGTTTTCTGGTATTGTTTAAAAATTCTTGAATAACTCTATACAACATGACCTTTTGAGTATCGTCTAGCTCATGTATACCCAGATCGATTACATCTACTTTCATCTCACCAAATTGAGCTGCTACATCTCTTACTGCTGCAACAAGACCTAACTTTGTGAGTGCATCTGGCATCATGTTGTGGGCTATTTTGCGTACCTCATTGCATGCATTATCAAGCATTGTGTTCGCTTCATTATAGATATCTAATGACTCTAGTGCTTTGATCTGATCTTGGATGATTCCAAATTTAGTTTTCACACTAGCTAAAAGCCCACCAAGGCCATCATGTAAGTCTTGCGCAATTCGTTTTCTTTCTGCTTCTTGTCCTTCTATCATAGATGACATGGTCAATAGCTTTTTCTCTTTTTCTAATTGAGCTATTTTTTGATTGTCTATTTCCTTTTGTTGATTATAAATTTTTTGAGAAATGTTTTTTCGATTCCAGAAAAAGCCAGCAAGTAAGAGTGTAAATAATCCACCACCAACTAATATATTTCTTTGATTTTTTTGCTGCGTAATTGTTACTTTTTGTTTGTTGAGTTCTCCATTCTTTTTCGCTACTTCATATTTCATTTCTAATTCTACCTGTATTTCTTTGTTTTCTTTATTGTAGATAGAGTCTTGTATTTCAAAGTACTTGGTCAATAAATCATATGCTTTGTCATAATTTCCTACAGATTTTTCGAATTCTGAATAGTTCTTATAGTGATATCTAGCTAACTGCAGATTATTTAGTTCCTTGTTAGCTTCTTCGAATTTCACAAAGTATTTTCTAGCGTTATCTGGATCATTGAGTCTGGAGTGTATGTCTGCAAGACTCCCATAAGTTCCTACGATGTAATATTGTTCGTTAATCTCTGTTGCAATCTCCAGTATATTCTGTGCATAGATAAGGGCACTTTCATATTCTTCATTTTGGAAATGTATAGAAGCTAATGTATTAGCGGCCTCTATTGAAGGCTGAACGAGGTTGTGCTCTTTGGCAATATTATATGCTTTAGTAGACATCAACTTAGCACTATCTTGTTGGTTAGTATAAAAGTAAACTAACCCTCCAAGATTGCTACTACTGGCTATGACGAAGTAATTTGGAATTTCAGTTCCTATCTTTAGTGCTTTCTTTTGATAGTATGCTGCTCGTTCATAATTCTGATTTGTAAAATGAACAATGCCTATATTATAATACGACATTGCCTCTTCGTATTTATTATTTGTTGCAATCGCTAATTCATTTACTAATAATTCACAATTGATAGCCTCTTCATATTTATTTGATTTATTGTATAAATCTGCTTTGTTTCTTTGAATAGAGATTTTAGTTCCTATGATATCATCTTCAGTCGCTGTAGTGTTCCCTAAATTAGATATCAATTCTTCTGCTTCCTCAAGTTTATCCATTGCTATTTCGAGTTCAACAGCAGCTAGATGTATTAAAGAAGTTTGTACCAGCCCGTTTGCAATTAGAAAGTTATCCCCTGACTTTTTTGCTAACTGATATCCTTTTCCAGCAAAATAATGACTAGTATCTCTATCAGAGAAATAAAATTCTTTGGCCAATAATTGATTAATCGATGCTTCTTGCTTAGTCTCAAGGTCACTGTTCTCTAGAATATTTAATAGACTATCGATTTTAACTTGATCTTGGGCACAGATCTGGGAAGCAGAAGCAAACATACAAGTCAAGATCAAACTATAGAGACGGCCACCTTGATTTTGAAAAAATTTAGTTCTTAATATTTTAAGCATGTTTGAGTTTTCTGTGCTACAAGATATCAGATAAAAAGTTTAATCAATTTATCTCATGCTTAGTGATTAAGGGTAATGTTTTTGGATAATATTGTCTATTAGGTTGGAAAGTATTTGCAATCATACCTTCTTTTGGTTTTAATATAAAGGTACCTATACTTTAGTGTACAGAAATCACAGAATTCCTTGATGTTAAAAAATCAGGGTATTCTGTGAGAAAAGAAATTTATTGAATGTAAAAGTTGAACACAATAGCCGAACACCATGGACAAAACCTTTGGACTAAGAACTATAAGTCTACCTCATCTTAGGACGGCGACGCTTATTGCTTCCTGGTCCTTTCATCATACGATGACCTTGCTTACCCATTCTGCTAGCAGCTTTCATTTGGCCTTGGTTGCCAAGTACTTTCTCGAAGTGATCGAGCTGCATCTTCATATCACTCTGAGTGATGTTTAATTTCTTAGCTTCTCTGAAGTAGTTTTTTGCTTTTGTCCAGTTGTTACGAGTCGCATTTGCATTAGCAAGTTGGAGAAGTACCATGGCACGTTCATTGTCAGAAGGCAGTTTCATATTAAGCGCTGTATCAAACAGTTCTTCAGCTTTTTTGGTTTCTTTTTTCTGCATAGCGATCGAGCCTTTCATGATGTAGTAGAAAGCTCTATTGGTAACGTATAGAAGTTTAGGTGTAAGCGTAAGACCAAGTCTCTTCTCTGCTCCATCAAAATCCATATCCTGAATCATCTGAGCAGATGACTGGATCGTACCAAGCATTAAGTAACTAACTAGTAATAATATCCCAATTATTAATAATGGCCATGACCATACAAATCCGAAGAAGATGGTAGCTATAACTCCACCACCAAGGAAGAGTGCGATAAGTGCGAATTTGAGATAGATATTAATCGTAAACATTACTGTAATTTTTGGATGGCAAATATAAGATTTGTTTTTCTCTCTCCTCTTTCAATAGTAGAGATGTCACAAAGTGATAGAGAGGAGTCTTTGAAAAGTCCATGGTCTATAGAATCGATATATTCCATTCCTTAATATGATCCTTTTATAGGACCTAATATAAATGACCTGACAAAAGCATGCTCTCCTCTTTTGAAAGGAGAGATGTCTCGTAGAGACTGAGAGGAGCTAACTAAAAAGAGTCAATCGAATAATCTCCAAATCCAAAAATCCTTTAATAAAAGCAGAGTTTAAATACTCTTCAATCCCTCTTCACTATTCACCAAAATATAATTACTCCCAACATCCATAAGATACCCATCCTTAAAAGCGGTAGTAAACTCATTCTCAAAAAACCTATTGCTAAGTATTTTATCTCTTTCAGTGACAGCTAATCGATTATACATTATGATACCATCAGGGCTGAGTATTGTTTTGAGTTGATTAAGATAATCCACCGTCTCAAATTGAGGAGGGACAAAATCATTCTCAAAAATATCCATACAGATAAGATCATATTGTTGTACACATTGATTGATAAATAGCTCTGCATCTGTACTGATAATCTCAAAGTGAGAATTGAGATTTTTGAGGATGTATTTCTCAGCAAGGAATATCACCTGCTCGTCTATTTCTACACAGGTATAATCGAGTTTGAGTTTATACTTTTCTTCAAGGATATAAGGGATACTAGCAAGCCCTAATCCAAGAACCAATACATTTTGGACGTTGCACTTATCCCAATCGACCCGCTCAAATGCCTGAGCGAAATTATCATAGAGATCATCAAAGGAATAGATGGCATTGTCAGTACTTAGTTGATGACGACCTTCAACCAGAGACACATGCAACTCAGGATTATGAATAGAGGAGGTACTCTCTAAGTGTACTTCTTTAAAGTAGGATAGCCATTTTTTCCATTTATTGACCTTCATTGGACTTATTATTCAGCAGATAAATCTAAGGATTAAATTGAGAGACTTTTGAAACTTAGCTAATAACAAAATATAAATTGAAAATAAAAACATATTATAAAAAATAGTAATTTGAAAATTGTATCTTTGAGAAGCCTCACCAAGCCATATTATATTTTCATTCAATTTCGGAGCTACACTTCTAGGTGTTAGTTAACCCAAATTAAAATCTACAGCTATGAAAAGATTTATAGGAATCTTTTTGATAACATTTCTTTGTTTGAATAATACCTATGGGTTATCGGTCACCCCTAGTGTATCTAATCTCCTGTGTGGTACTTCGATGGTGACTTTTACATTTGATTGTGCCTTTACAGGAAATGTCCTTTTTACAAGTTCGCCACCATCATCCATTTCTTACTCTATTACATCTGGACTTTTATACCCAGTTGTTAACGGTGAGATTGAATTTGATGTCACAGTAGGTGTGTCTAATGCACCAGGAACATTTAATGTCAACTTTGTTGTCCTGAGTACCGATATGCCAGGTTGTGCTGCCGTAACGGATGCCGCTAATACTAATGTAAATTTTAATTGTGTTGTACCTCCTAATGATGTTTGCGCTGGAGCGATCCCATTGGCGATTGCTACTAATACATGTAGTGTAGCTTCTTATTCTACTTTGAATTCAACAACACCTTCACCCGCTGAAACTCCAAGTTGTCAGTCATTTGGAGGGTGGGCAGATTTATGGTACATATTCACTGCAAATAATACTACTATAACAATGGAGATGATTAGTGCTCCAGGTTTCTTAGGTGTTTCAGATTTATATAATGGTACTAATGGATGTGCTAATTTAGGTTCAGCAGTGCAGTGTAATACTATAGTTGTAGGTGGCGGAGCAACGGTTGTTTTTACAGGTTTGATTGTAGGAGATGTTTATTACTTAAGATTATGGCATAATCCTATAGAAAATGGAACAGACCAAGAAATCTGTCTTCATAGCACAACACCTCAACCCCCAGCTTGTCCAAACATGGTAATGTTGTCTGGCTCAGAAAGTGGCACGGTAGATACTGAGTCTATGGATTGGATACAATCCGATCAGATGCTCTTACCAGGCTCTGTAGTAGATTATGATGCAACAGATTTTATAGAGTTGCTACCTGATTTTGAAGTGCAATTAGGATCTACCTTCCATGCTTTCATAGATGGCTGTGGTGGATCAATGTTGAAAGGAGATAAAGAAGTAGAAATAAAATAGTAATCTGGGTTCCTATTTTTCCCACTTACGATTCTTAGCGGTGGTTTTGAAGATATGAGTTAAGATATTCACATCTGCTTCTGTTAATTCTTGCTCTCTACGGGGCATCATAACAGATGCTACCTCTAGGCACTTAGATAGTTTGTTAGTTACATTGTTTTCTCGACCTCCCCAAGAGAAGGATGGGATAAACGTTCGCGGATATCCTGCTCCAAATACATTGCATCCCACACCTACAACAGTACCCGTATTAAACATTGTATTAATCCCAGTTTTACTATGGTCACCCATAATCAATCCGCAAAACTGAGTTCCAGTATTCCTGAATGCATCTTTGGTGTAGTCCCACAGTTTTACTTCTGCATAATTATTTTTCATGTTGGAAGCGATCGTTCCAGCACCAAAATTGCACCATTCACCGATTACAGAGTTACCAAGGTAACCAGCATGCCCTTTGTTAGAGTTTGCTTGTACTACTACATTGTTAACCTCGCCACAAAACTTAACTCGAGGGCCGAGCGTGGTAGCACCATAAATTTTACCACCCATCTTAAGGATCGATCCTTCGCACATTGCTAACGCTCCTCTGATTAAGTTTCCTTCTAAGATCTTAGCTCCCTTACCGATATAGATCGGACCTGGTTCTGCATTGAGTACACTGCATTCTATGTAGGCACCTTCTTCTACAAATATATCTTCGCCAAAAGTTTGATTAGTATGACTGATCTTCTGTGAAATTCTACCTTCAGTAATGAGTCTAAAATCTTTAATCAGCTCCTCTTGGTTCTGTTTAAATATTTGCTCTGGGTGGAGAATTCTCTTAGGAGTTTTACCAAGTGATTTTGTGGATTTAAGTTGCTCTTTTGTTTTGATTCCGCTAGCTCTATAGGCTAATAATTCTCCATCGTGAAGCAAGCCTTCTTCTGTGCCTAGTGATCTGATATCATCAATAACATCTTGATCTGGCAAAACTGATCCATGAATGAAAACATTGTCATCAGATAATACAGGCGCAAATTTATTGCTGAGATAGTCTGATGTGTGGAAGGAAGCATTCGCATTTAGATACTTCACCCATTTCTCCTTGATGGTGAGTATTCCGATTCTTAGTTCTGCAATTGGTTTGGTGAGGGTGAGGGGGTATAGACTTGGAGCACTATCTCCATCATAAAGAATGATATTGTTCACCATATCGATTTTGATAATGTAAAAATAAAAAACCCCATCTCGATTTTATCGGGACAGGGTTTTTTATTTCTTCGTGTTATTGTTATTATTCTGCTGGCGTATCAGTCGCAGGTGCATCTGCTTCAGCTGCTGGCGCTGCTTCTGCTTTCTTTTTTCCAACTCCGCCGAATTTTGCGAATTTCTTGTTGAATTTATCAATTCTACCTGCAGTATCTACAAACTTCATCTTACCAGTGAAGAATGGGTGAGACATATTAGATATCTCAAGTTTTACTAGCGGATATTCGTTGCCATCTTCCCATTTAATGGTTTCCTTTGATGGTGCGCATGATTTAGTAATGAAAGCCTCGTCACAAGAGAAATCTTTAAACACTACTAATCTATATTCTTCTGGATGTACTCCTT
This sequence comes from uncultured Saprospiraceae bacterium, assembly GCA_937929885.1. GTDB lineage: Bacteria > Bacteroidota > Bacteroidia > Chitinophagales > Saprospiraceae > CALFUQ01. The sequence continues at coordinate 552 of CALFUQ010000022.1, read as the reverse complement.
TTTTCATATCTGTAAAATTAAGGACTGCAAAAATACATTTTTTTGAAATATCGTGTTAGAGATTTTCACAATAAGGTTTGTAGTGATTATTTAGGATTATTTGCCATCCTTCAGCAAGAGATGAAGTCGTTTTATCGTCTACAACTCCCACAAAATCAATGTGATAGCTCACTTCTGTATGGTCACCTACTTGCTGGAAGCTAATTTTTTCTATAGTCGTAGCCGGCCCTCCAAACTCCTTGGCTAATGTACCTTTGATGTGAATACTGTTTGGTTTGTCTAATCCGATGATGCTTCCCCATATCAATCCTTCCCCATTGCCGTAGTCCTCATAGAGTAAACCACCCAGCTTTTTTTCAATAATGAACTGCTTAGTTTTTGGCGAGGTGTACATATCCGCAGGCCACCATTTATGATTCTCAGTGATATAAGCATCCCATGCTTTAGAGATATTGCTATTTACCACACATTTTACGACTATTCTTTCTTTCATATTAAGTCTATTCTAAACCAGGAAAAAAAGCATCTTCAATATGTTTGATCCGATAACTT
>CALFUQ010000021.1 GCA_937929885.1 uncultured Saprospiraceae bacterium | reverse complement strand
GTCTTTGTACTTTTTAAAAGCATGAGAAAGCACTCGTGAAAAAACCGCTAATCCCGTCAAGCATCCTAAACCAAAAACTAATACGATTATTAAACTTTGTGTACTTGGCGAACTGAGTAAGCTTTTAACATGAGGAATGATTACGCTGTACATGCCAAGTAATAATAAAATAAAGCTCCCTGAGATTCCTGGAAGAATTAAAGCAGAGATGGCAATTGCCCCAGATAAAAACACAAAAGGTAAAGACTCTGTGCCTCCAGCAGGTGTGACTTCTGTTATAGCATAAGATATGATAACTCCTATTATTAAAAATGATATTGTCTTAATATTCCAATCATCAACTTTATTGCCAATGTATATACTCGATGCGATAATTAATCCAAAAAAGAATCCCCATAATCCTTCACTATGATGCGCTAACAAATAGGTAACTGTGAACAAACTTATTACAATTCCTAAAGCCATTCCGATTAGAAGGAACAATAGAAACATGCCATTCACTTTCTCAAATGCTGCTTTCCATTTAAAAGTAAAAAACAGTTTGAAAAAATCGACATCAACACTTTTAATCGTATCAATAAACTCTTCGTAAATACCCGTGATAAATGCAATTGTACCCCCAGAAACTCCTGGCACAACTTCGGCCATTCCCATTGCCATCCCTTTTAAGGAAAGTGATAATCTCTCTTTCATCTTAGTTAGTGTGTTTCCTTCCTTTAATTTCTGATGGTTTGTACTGCGCTTCTTTTGCTAATTTACGTTCCGCCTCTCCATAATTTATGTCTTGTATTAACTCTGAGAGATCTGGTTGACCAGCAAGTACCCATGCACTAAACCAAATACTACCCACACCATGAATTGATTTGCGCATCCTTTGTTCTACCATGCCATTCATTTTTTCATGATATGCTCTTGCATATTCTTCACACTCTAACCTTACTGTTCTATTATTTCTTTCTTCATAGCAGTATTGCTGATCAGTTGGATAAGATTGGCTTAACTCCTTCTCTATCGCAAACACATCTTCTAATTGCCTATGGCTTTCTAACAAGGTAACCCAAATATATTCGCGCTGATCAGAAACAAACTCTGCTTTCCCTACCATGAAATCATACTGCGAATCAGCATATAACTCAGGAAGTCTAGTTTCCCAAAATGCATGTATTCCTAATTGATCTGTATCAGCACCGTTATAATTTTGAGTAGTATGAAGTGGTACATGGATATCTGAAACATAATGTCCAATCTCTGATGAAAGTTGTAATATTCTCTTTCCGTCGAGTTCACTAAAGGCATACTTTAATTTGGAGAACATACTTTCAATATAGTAAGGCGCTATTCCATACTCTGAAAATTTATCTACAACAACTATTTTACCTTTTGCTGATCTAGATTTCACACTTAACCATTCAGGTAAACTCCCTAACTCGAATTCGTAACTATATTCTTCTCGCTGGTCATACCTTATGACCTCTTTATTCCATGCTAAGAATTGTTCTTTTTGGATTTTACATTTAGCACTCTCCATATAATTAGTTTTTGCACTATTATGTTTTTTAGTGTCCAAAATGAGCGTCGAATCAGAACGTTCGTTAACGAGAAAGATTTGAGAATTATAAGCTATGGCCTCAGAGAGTTCTCTAGATAGATGATCAAATGGCAGCTCACCATGTACATCTAAATCAATGTAATGTCTAATCGCCTCATAATCTGTATTGTACCTACGTTTGTCAGGATCTATTGAGTGCTCAGTTATGTAATCAATATTTTTCTTGTAAAATCCTAGCATTTCTGGCGGCAACGTAAAGACCGCCATCCTATTAATTTTCTTATGGCCAAAGAATCCCCATAATGGCTCACTTATCTTCATGCCTGATAGGAAAAGTGAGAAGGCTAAAAACAATAAAATCTTCGAAATTCTTGACATATTTTATTTGGGTTCAAAAAAAGATTTTCCCCTCAGCAATTTACCTATTAATCTATGCTGTACCAACATAAAGTCTCCCCAACTGCAATCAGCAAAATAACGTCCTTCTATCTTCAGTGCATTTACTTCGTCTAACTCTTTTTCTTCCGTCTCCTTCTCATAAAGCAAATCACTTAGTGGATAAAGCTTAATAGTTTTTAAGCTTGTATTTGATTGCCCAAAACTGATTGTAGCAAAAGGAACCAAACTCGATATAGAGTCTCTCATTGGATTATTATTATCAATGTATTCTGCATACACTTCTTCATAACCATCCACATATGCTCTAACTTTATTGTCATCTTGGTTTACTCGATCACCCATAAAATCAAAAACCTCAAACTTGTTTTCGCTTAACAAATGGATTTTAAAAGACTCTTTAGGTTGGCTAGTATAATCTACATTGATGTACTTAAGATTTGCTATCTCTTCTTTGAAAACAGCTCTATCTCTCCAATCTGTTACACTATGAATAAATCTTCCTCTTACACTTCCTTCGATTGAAGGTATTTGAACAACGAATGGTTGCTTAGCATTATCCATCAGAAAATAAGTTCCTCGCTCATCTTGGGTTGAACCGCCAACTTGATAAGACTTTATAAGGCTATTATCTTTCTGATATAGATCTATCTGTATTCCGATAGTTCTAATTTCATTTATAATATTCTCTACGGCCGCATTCTCAGGAATATATTTTATTTGAACATGTTTAATTACTTCGAGTAAATTTTTAATGGCATTTTCTCTTGCTAGATACTGGTCATTTAACAACCAACTCTTATCATCTTGTTTAGCGAGAATAACCGATTTTTTATTCCTCTCAGTAATTATGATTTTATAAAGATCATCGATGTCAGTAATAGCAAATGATCGCTCACTTTTCAAGGCAGTCATTTGCTCATCCTCACTTTTATCTAAGAAGAAATAGCTAGCGCCAAGAATTATCAATAGTAGAAGTAAAATGATTAACCTCTTCATGAAGCGTACTTCCTCTTCCTTAAAAAATTATAGATCAGCCCAAAAAAGAGTAAAAACACTAAAGGAGCAACTATATTAATCACACGCCATTTTACTTTTTCCTTTTTTGCTTTAACAGTATCCAGGAGTCGTAGCTTCACTTCCTTAGATCGAGCTTGCAACACTCCTTTTTGATCTAACATATACTCTATGCTATTCATAATAAAAGACTGATTCCCTTTAAAGCTTTTCCTTTCCCATTTATTATAACCCATCGGACTATACTTGCCAGTACTAGCTTCAAAAAGATTTTTAATGAAATCTGCATCAGAAACGAATAGCTGTTTAGATCCTACCGACTCTTCCTGGTAGGTCTCTCCCATCTGATTAAGCGCATCTTGAAAACTAGCAGGCACTCTATTAGCAAAAGCTGACTTAAAATTTCCTTCAACTAAGACTGCTAGATTCTGTGGCGGTTTATTAAACTTATCTTCCTCCAACCCATATTTCAAAATCTCAAAGTTAAGCCTGACAGGATTACGCTGGTACATAGTATATGGGCTACTCTTAAGTAAGACTGTCTTTTTAATTTGCTCTCTAGTTTCGACAGTATCTATTGTACTTGGAAACTTGAGATTTACACGATCTATGTTTTTACTAATTGGGTGATTGTCTTGTGATGCTGCCGTCACATGGTATGGCCATGGAATCAGCACTTGTTGAGCTTCACCACCACTAGTGCCTACTACCTGAGGTATACGAGTACACTCTATATCCAAAACAAAATTATTCTGAAACCGTACTCCATAGTTAAAAAACAAATCATCTAAGCCATGATCATATTCAGGAGCTACATAAAATTTATTGACATTAATGCTATCTAAGTTTACATTCATTTCATTAATTAACCAGATGACGTTACCTCCTTTCATAATAAACTGATCAATTATAAATTGTTCTTGCTGACCTATTGCTTGTCTTGGTCGTGCCATAATTAAGATGTCGGTCTCAGGATGAATACGATATGTACTATCTAAATTAATTCGCCCGATATTGTAAAACTCTCTAAGCTTCATCATTAGATCAGCCATCTCAGAATTATTGAACTCACCATTACCTTCTGTCATCAGGATATTAGCCCTACTATTTTGAGTAAGTTTCTGGATTGCATCTGCGAATTTATATTCTAATAAGCTTACTGAATTATTCAACGTAGCTTCCTCTGATAAACCTGGACTCTGTGGCTCTAACATATTAATCGCTATAGACTTTTGCCCTTTACGGAAGATTGCATAAGGATAGATCAACTTGTTAGTCAATTCATCACCATCCATAAAGCTTAGATTCTGCGGCATGATACCATCGTTTCTTAGCTGCTCTCTAGTTTGATTTATTTGCTCCACAGTACCAGCAGAAGGATCAATAAACTGAATATCAAGATTCCCAGAATAAGAATTAAATTCCTCTAGTAAGTCATTGGCGTTTTCTTTTAATCGTTTGAATCCAGCGGGGAAGGTTCCTTCTAACAATACTTGGACGTATATTTCTTCATTGAGACCTCTTAGTAACTCTTTAGATGGCTCCGTAAGTGAGTACCTCTTATCTTCTGTCAAATCCCACTGAGTGTAATACTTAGATGCAAGGACATTGATTACAATAAGAATGACTGCAAGCAAAATTACATTTACAATACTAAGTATTCCCTTCTTCATCCTTTTCTTTTTTCTAGTACTGCCATGCAGGAGAATAATAAAAGTACAATCACTGATAAGAAATAAATAACATCTCTAGAATCTATAACTCCTCTACTCATCGAAGAGTAATGATAGTTTATACCAAGCTTCTGGACAAGATCATCTACTTTCCCATAAAATACCGGGAGTGTACTTACGAACTGAAATGCCCACAGCAAGAAAAAGCAAAGGAAAGAACCAAGAGCAAAAGCAACAATTTGATTACTTGTAAGTGCAGAAGAAAACAACCCTATAGCGACAAAGACTAATGCCAACAAGAGCAACCCAAAGTAAGACCCCATAGTGGCACCTACATCTAAATTACCTACTGGTGAACCTAACTGGTATATACTATAGACATATATCAAAGTCGGTAAAAGAATTATCGCTAATAAAGTACCGTTTGCAAAAAATTTAGCCAGAACAATTTTCCATTCTTGAATCGGATAAACTGCTAGTAACTCATAGGTACCATCTCTAAACTCATCTGCAAAACTTCTCATCGTAACCGCAGGCACTAAAAAAATGAATATCATCGGAGCCAGAGAAAACAACTGATCAATGGTAGCATAGTTACTTTCTAAAATACTTGTA
>CALFUQ010000020.1 GCA_937929885.1 uncultured Saprospiraceae bacterium | reverse complement strand
ACCTACTAAATTAAAAGCTATCCAATTGTTATCATTCTTGGCATTAAGATAAAGGACATCATCTACTTTACCTGGGTCATTAAAATTATTAGTGTACGCGGTATAAATATCATGGAACCCATCGTGGTTTATATCGCCAACGGAGAAGTTAACAGCAGTAAAATATTCGAATGGTTTACTCTCTAAAACGAACTTCCAATTACCTTGATTAAACCACAAGTAATCATTTTCGCCTGCTACCAGAATATCTAGATAGCCATTGTTGTCAAAGTCTCTCAGTAAGCATTGATTAGCGCGGCCTCCAGGTGTATCTATTCTATTGTTACGTTCTACGAAGGTGTCATTTTTAATATTCTCTAGTAGATTCCATTTATCTATATGGTTAATTACTATGGCATCTACATCACCATCATTATCCAAGTCTCCAAAATTAGAAGCCCAAGTCTGAGCTCCAAAAGCTAGTCCGAACTCAGCAGCCTTTTCGGTATAATTATTATCACCATCATTTATAAACAACTGATTAATCCTTCTTGGATCATTACTTGATAGTGCAGTACTGCGACACTTCGACAAGTAAAAATCCATATCACCATCACCATCTATATCTACCCAGTCAGTAGAGTAATTACCTGAGTTATCAGATGGCTCGGCAGTGGACATATCAATGAAATCATCAGCTTCTACAAAATTACCTGTGCTATCATTTAAAAATATCTCGTTGACAGCTTCATCGTCATTTACAAACCAATCTATAAACCCATCATTATTTATATCTGTGAAATTAGCACCTTGGGAATAAAAGTCTTTAGCAGTGACTTGATTCAGCTCTAGCCTTTCATTACGCTCATTTAGACTAAAGATGTAGCCACCTTGATAAACAGTCCCTAATGCAATCTCATTAGGACCATCGTTATCAAGATTACCAACAGTGATATTCCACGGGACATCAGGGATAGAAGCCTCGTACTCGATTTTGTAAAGTTCTTCTTGATTAGAGCTTGAGAGGTGGACTTCCAGAATTCCTCTAGACGTCACTCTTACAATGTCATCTCGACCATCATTATTTACATCTACTATGGCACTAGTGATACCACTACGATAGCCTTCAGTTGATATAATATTTTCTGTAGAATGAAAGGATACCTGACCAAAGAGCGTACAAGATATCCCAATGCAAAATCCAACTAAGCACAGCCTTATATAAGGCAAGAACATATTAAATAAATTTATAATATGTAAATCTAACTAAATCAAGTGAAAATCACTGAATTATTAACGAATTTATCAGTAACAAGTTGATTAAAAAGTACCAAAACAGACAAAATCTTGCCTTCTACTCTTAATCTACTTTTATAAGACGTTTAACAAAGCTTTTACCCTCTAAAGAATTAAGGACTAAAGAATAAGTCCCACTAGGTAGATGTGTAATATCAATTTCTATTGCCTCGCTCGATAATTGAGAGGCCTCTAATACAGGAATGCCCATGATATTGTAAATTACCAGATTATCAATTTTATGATTTGATTGGTTCTCAATTATAAAGCTCTCAGATACTGGGTTTGGATATAAATTGAAATTACCAACGTCCAGTTCTGCAATATTTGAATTTAAGTCTACGATTATGGAAACAGGTACTCTTTCACTTGTGCATTTGATAGTTGGTTTTCTTACACTCCAGTTATAAAAGTAATGCATGTATTGTGGACCAAAGGCAGAATTTGTAATCCAAAGCATATCCGAAGACTTGTAAGGATATTGAGTTTCTGTATTTGATCTTTCTAATCGAGGACCGTAAAACCCAAATGTTTCAAAGTTCTTTCGGACATTAGTAGTGATGTAATAATTGCTACCTGCAGGCAATTGTAAATCAAATTCTAAAATATTACTTCCAACTTCTAGATTTATAGTTTTTACCAGCATTGTATCTCGATTTTCATCAAAAATCAAGAATTCTCGCTCTCCTATCGTGTCTGTAAATACCTCCACTGATTCTAAAAGCACTTCTTCTCGTACCTCAAAAAACATACCTCCATTTAAATCTAAGTCGCCATATCTTGAAGTCCCAATCCATTCAGACTCTCCTGTAATCTCACTTTCAAAAATATATTCATCTTCTCCAGTTACATAATAAGTCTGACTTTCCTGAACATCAGTTCTTTCTAGAATCTCTCCTGAATAAAATTCTTTGTCTTCTGTTTCAGTCTGATACCATTTCAGGTTTTTTCCTGCTAATTCAATTGTTGCAGTAGCGCCTTTAACTATTGTATCATTGACAATAACCTTAGGCAAAGGATTTAGCAAAGTCAATTCTCTAGAAACTACGTGCTCGAAACCACAATAGTCGGTAACTTTTACTTCATACATACCAGACTTAGTCACGTTTATCTCCTTAGTAGTTTCTCCTGTATTCCACTCGTACTGGGCAGCAGAAGGTGCAGATAAACTTATAGGAGTGCCATAACACTTTGCTGCTTCACTTACATTGAGTACTTCATCATAGACGACATCCTCTCCTTTAAGCAAGTTGATAGCTGCACTTTTAGTTTCACACCCATCCTCATCTCGAGAGATCATATTATAAATACCAGCTTCGCTAACTGATATCTCAGCATCTTGGTCGCCATTGGACCACAGATTAAATGCACTTTGTTTTCCTTGTAAACTAATGGCAGAGCCGTCACATATGATTCCATTATTTGCTGAGTTCGCTGATTCATCTGCTGCAATACACGTGCCTTCAGTAACAGTATAATACTTTCCTGCTTCTATATTTGTAAATACATCAAACTCTCCAGATGGCCATTCTATCTCTAATCTTTCTATTATTGATTCTGTCGCTAGACCAAAAATACTATTGAGAGAATTCATAATACCATAACTCTCACCAGATCTCACATCTCTTATTTGCCAGCCTAAAGAAGGTGTATATGCCTTAATTCTTGCTCCTATTCCGTTATGATTCGATAACTTCCCGACTAGCCTAATGCCCGCCCAGTTGTTATCATTTGTTTCATTTAAGTAAAGTAGGTCATCTACTAATCCAGGATCATTATATCCTGCTGTATGTGCTATATAGGCATCTATAAATCCATCGTAATTGATGTCTCCTACGGCAAAGTTTGCTGCTGTATAATATCTAAATGGACTCCTTACCAACTCAAGGTTGAAATCTCCGTAATTAAACCAAAGGTATTGATTAGAGCCAGTAACTAGAATATCTAAGTATCCATTATTATCAAAATCTCTCATTATACACTGGATACCAAAGCCCCTTAAATTATTTATTTCTTCAGACCGATCGACGAAGGTTTTATTATCGACATTCTCTAACAGGTTCCAATCTGCACCATGATTAATTACAATAGCATCTAAATCACCATCATTATCTAAATCGCCAAAATTACTTGCCCATGTCTGAGCTCCTATTGCAAGGTTATATTGCTCTGCAACTTCTGTAAAGTTGTTGTTTCCATCATTAATAAACAGTTGGTTTATCCTTCGAGGATCTGTTTCTTCCATTGCACTAGATCGGCATTTAGAAATATAACAATCTAAATCCCCATCACTATCTATATCAACCCAGTCACTTGCATAGTTACCAGAGTTATCAGACTTCACATGTGTTGACATATCTATGTAGTCATCTGACTCTATTAAATTTCCAGTCCCGTCATTTAGAAAAATCTCATTTTCAGACTCGTCATCACAAACAAACCAATCTAAGTGACCGTCATTATTTATGTCCACAAAGTTTGATCCTTGCGAGTAAAAATCTCTAGAGGTTTTTTGTAATAATTCTAAGGTTTGTAGTTGCTCGTTATATGTAAAAATAAAACCACCTGCATAGACAGTTCCTAATGCAATTTCATTCGGTCCTTCATTATCTAGATTTCCAACTGTGATATTCCATGCTTCAGCAGATATCGCTGCGCTATATTCTTCTAATTTTAATTCTATCCTGTTACCACTACTAAAATTTACCTCCAGGATATTCCTCGAAGTAACTCTCACTATATCATCTCGACCATCTCCATTAACATCAGCCATTGCTGTTGCGACGCCACTGCGGTAGCCTTCGGTTTTTATAATGTTATAATCTGGTTCAAAACTTACTTGGGCAGAAATGCCTAAGCTAAGCAATAAGAGGAGAAGTGTTATTTGTATTGTGTAAGGTGTTTTTTTCATGCTCTTTATAGAAATTCCAATCAAATAGCCACATTTGAATTATGTAACTTTATCCAATAAACACAGGCTAATTGGTATCACATCTCCAAATGGTAGCAAGGTATTTCAAATATTACCTTGGTAGTAAGACACTAAATTCTATCCAATCCCCTAGCATTTACAGGCTTATTGCAGCGACTTTGGAGGATAAGCGAGAATACTATGCTTTTAGGGAATTAGAAGGGCTACGGAGGCATCTTTTAAAGAGAAATGAAACCATAGAAGTTGTAGATCTTGGAGCAGGATCTAAGGTATCCAAGAGCAATCACAGGAAAATAAGTGAAATAGCTAAATCAGCTCTATCTCCAAGTCACAAGGCACAATTTTTATTCAAACTTTGTAAGCATCTCCAGCCTGATAATATCCTGGAATTCGGCACTTCTCTTGGTTTGTCTGCTCTTTACATGCATAAAGGATGTAGCAGCGCAAAATTAACAACAATCGAAGGGTCGCCAGCAATCGCCAAGGTTGCTAAAGAATATTTTGATGCAGAAAAGGCCTCTATAAATCTGATTGTTAATCCTTTTGATGTCGCTCTAGAATTGCCAGAACTTATAAACTCTAAATATGATATAATTTATATCGATGGTAATCACACTGAGTTAGCAACTAAATACTATGTAGATATGCTTTATGACAATCTCAACGAAGAGGGTGTCATCATCCTTGATGATATCTACTGGTCATCAGGAATGATAAATGCATGGTATGAATTATCTACAGACGATAGGTTTGGATTCTCTATTGATTTATTTGATTATGGCCTTTTGATAAAAAATCAATCACACAATCAGCACGAATCATTTCAGATTATTAAGAGAAGGAAGAAGCCATTTATATTATGACAGTGAAGCTGAATCTATACAGCTTAAAAAGAAGTTGAAGTTGAAAATAAAACTGATGGGATTAAGACGAAAAATAAAATCTAGATCAAAATATTATTGATCTGAAGTTCCTATGGTTTCGAAAGAAATAATTTTAACTGGAGTGCCCCACATTTGAGAAGATACAACATCTTCTATCTCAACTGCTCTACAAGCTACCATAGCACCGTTTTCTTTAAGTTGCTCTGGCATATTGATAGGTAAGTACTTTTTTCCAGAGGGTGTTTGTATGCCCCAAAAACCCATTTCTAGCGATACATAAACAGACTTGCCTCTAATGGAAATCATAGCTCTTAGTTAGATTCTAGCTCTATTTTGTTTTAATAATTTCTCAATCGTCCCGTTTAGATTCTTAATCAATACAGACTGATCAGCTATTGTTGCGTTCATATTATCTACCTCTTCATGGAGTGCATTACGCACGTTAGACGGAGATGGCATGAACGGGCTGATTTTGACCTTAACGAACCAAAGTTCTAAAACATCAGAAATATTAACAGGATATGGTTGATAGAAACTGTTATCAGAAAACAACTCTATTACTTTTGAGTCTTTAATTTTATTGACTAGCCGTTTAACCAGAACATCACCTTTAGTTACCACAACATAGACGAAGTTGTCTTTGATGGATACTTCCCAATTCTCTTTGTCTAAAAAGCTACATACTATCTTATCACCAGTATAAAGTGTTGGCTCCATACTATCGCCTGCTATATCAAAGCATCTATGTGTACCAGATTTAAATCTAAAATCAGGTAATGAAAAAGTAGGTAACTCTTTAAAGAAAATAGGATCATGCAGCTGGCCTCCATAACCTGCTTGAGCAGAAACTGGCACATGTACTATCCTTTCTTCGTCTTGATTATCAGTAACCACTGTAACTATTTGGCCACTGTCTTTATGTACTTCTTCATAACTAAACATAGCTCCTGAACCACCAAAAATATAATTAGGATTAATCTTATAAAGTGCGACAGATTTTCTTAGGACTTCGATAGTTACATCTCTGCGACCTTTTAATATCTCACTTAAGGATTGTGGTAAATAATCTAATGAGAGTGCAAACTGTCTGCTTGATCTAACTTTTCGCTCTTTGATAAGCGCATTGTGACAGTGAATGAATCTATTGGTTACTACACTACTCATTGATGGTTAACTAACTAAGTATAACCAAATATATGACAATAATCTATAATGTGTATATTATATTACGAAAAACATTAAAGTGTTACTTATTATTTCTTTTTTATTATATAACCAATTGACTATCAATGTTTTTTAAATATGGAAAATCTCATATTTAACATTTAAGTAATGTGTATTACTTAATAAATCACTTTATAATCTTAGTTCTCTCACCAAAATGTTGAATGAATTGCTGCATCTCATTAGCCAGCTTTTGGTTCTTTGTAGCCTTAAAATATGAGTCTGCTAGCCCTTTTAAAGTATAGTACATCATTCTATCCATCTCATCTATCTGAAACTCCTTAGTCCACAAGTCTATCTTTAATGTGTCTTTATATTCCTTATCAAAAATGGATAGTAAAAATGCCTTTGCTTCTGTGAATTCATTCTCTGGTTTATCATCGGACTTCCATTTTATCACCGTAGGCACACTTGCTTCATCTAGCCCTATTTCTAATGATATTGTTGATTTCTTTTTTACTTCACTCATATGTTTGTCTACTTATTATAACTGACAACAGATCTCAGTTGATTTGATTCGTAATAATTTGTTCCCTTTTTAAATTTCTGAGCAACAGTAATCATAGCCTCTGCTACTAATTTTGCATCTATAGGTGTCAGATTGTTTAATCCTCCTTTAGTAATTAGATTAATCCCCTTCCCGATTATAAGTGCTAGCTCTTCTTTAAGTCTTGGCTCTTCTCTATCTCCTGATAATAGTGATGGCCTAAATATATGTGTACTCCAAAAATCTAATTTCTTTATAGTCTTTTCTAATTCACCCTTAACTCTTGTATAAAAAAATAAGGAGCTAGGTGCTGCACCTACCGATGATATTAGCATAGCCTGACTTACTCCATTTTTCTTTGCAAACAGAGCAGCCTTATAATTGTATGTGAAATCTACTTCATAAAATGCTCGCTTAGATCCTGCTTTCTTAATCGTCGTGCCTAAACAAAGAAAAAGGTCATCTCCTTCAATTAAATCAGCATAATCATCTAGATCATTAAAATCAATTACTTCATTTATGATTTTGTTACTCTTATTATTAAGCGGTCGCCTGGTAAGACATAATATCTGATCATAGGCATCATGCTCGACTAGCATTTTAAGACAGTGCTGACCTACTAAGCCAGTTGCACCAAAGAGTATTGCCTTTTTATGCCCTTTATTAATTTCTAAGTCCACTAGTCAATTTCTTCTTACAAATATAGGCTAATGGCAAGGTTCAATTTGTTAGTTTTATAATTATGAAACACTTATTGACTACCCTATTTGCTATCTTACTTATCCCAGCAATCGGACAGCAAAGCCTAGCTGAAAAACTAGGTTACACCAATGATGACAAATTACTCATCATCCATGCCGATGATCTAGCGGTATCCCACTCGGAGAATATCGCCACATTCTTGGCTATGAAAGCTGGCAGTGTAAACTCTGCTTCGATTATGATGCCCTGTGGATGGGTTTCAGAAGTAGCTGAGTACAAACAAGAAAATCCAGAATCAGACTTTGGCCTTCATCTAACGCTCACTAACGAATGGTATCATCTTAACTGGGGTCCAGTTGCATCAAAGAATTTAGTGCCTAGTCTATTAGCTGACAATGGTTTCTTAAGAGCTAACTGCCTGCAGTTTGGTATGAACGCAGTTGTTGCAGAAGCTGAGATAGAATTAAGAGCACAAATAGAAAAGGCATACGCCATGGGTATTGACCCAACTCACTTTGATGCACACATGGGCTGCCTATTATTTAGTTCAGCTGATCTTTTTGAAGTATATCTAAAACTTGGCAGAGAATATAAAGTACCTGTTATGCTTTCTAGATTTTTTATCCAAGCAGCTACCCAAGCATTCAAGGATAAAATAACTGATCAGGATGTGATTTTGGAAAATGTCCATACTGCAGGCCCAGGAGATTACGATTCTGGAATGGCTGCATATTATGAAAAAACACTCAATGAACTAAGTACTGGCGTACATGCCCTTTTGATTCATACTGCTTTTGATAATGCAGAGATGCAAGCAGTTACAATTGGTCAAGAATACTGGGGAGCTAAATGGAGACAACAAGACTTTAATTTTTTTACCAGTACTAAGTGTAAACAATTGATTAAAGCCAATAATATTAAGCTCATAAAATGGAGTGATATACAAACCGCTTGGTTCGATTAAAGCTGCTTCAAACTTTACTTAAGACACCTAACAAATTACAAGTACTTACACAGCTAATTCAAAACAAATTTTATCACCATATCTACTAGCCAATAGTAGGTATCACTAGTTCAAATTCTATTAAAGTAGTAGAATAGTTGTAAAATATCCCCATTCGTAACCTTTAAGGTACCACATATCCACCATTTTTATATATGTTAAAATTATTTGTAACGCTAACATACCTTAGCATCTAACGAACCAATTTTCACATTACAATTCTTTTAAACCAAAGTTTTTTCAACCATGATGATGATAAATAGAGCCAAGATAGGCACCTCCTTGGTGTGTATAATGACGGTCTTATTAATGCCTTTTTACCTTATAGGTCAAAATTGCACAGGAATAGACCAAGCTGTAACTTTTCAATGGACCCCCACAGGATTAACAGGGGCAACAGGAATAGCTGAAAAAGATGGTTGTGATTCTTTTGACGCTGTCGCAACATATTCAGGGACCGCTACTGTCATAAACGGTGGAGGAAATATAGAAACAAGATTACAAGGAAATGGTGCACTAACAGACATATGGACGGTTGATTTTGATGCTCCTTTAACTAACCCTGTTATATGTATTACAGAGTTAAAAGGTGCTGCAACAGTTGAGATTACAGACTGTGGTGGGAATGTATTAGTAGCTGGAGTTAATAACGGTGATTATACATTAACAGGAACTTTTAGTTGTATTATGATTACGGTGAATACTATCGGTGGTCCAGGAGACCGATGGACTTTTGCAGTCAAAACTTGTACGCCCTGCCCTCCTCCAGCTCCTCCTGTGCCTTGCGTTGCTTGCGCAGCAGGGACTTTTGAATACATCAGTTTAGCTAATTCAGTAGGGTCAGGCACTGGAGCAACCGCGGATATTATGTTAGATGGTGTATGTTACGGAAAAGCAACCGCTTTATATTCTAACATGTCAGTTCGTGAAGATCTTAAAGGAACAAAGTTTGGGGGGGTTGCTAATGGAAAAGGTACCGAAGAAAACTTAATTCTTCACTTAGAGTTTTGTGCACCTATAGATATTCAACAAGTAGATGTAGTGGAAATAGAGTCACAATCTATTGTTTGGGTAGGAACTGGTATAACAGGAACCGGAACATTACCAACAGACACACCTGTTGGAGTATTGGCGTCTTGCGGTACTCCTACTGCTAACATGACTCTCAATGGAAACATGATCACTAATACCACAACTCCAAGTTGTCTTAATCAAGGAAGTGGAATTTACCAATTAGCTAATGGAAATGGAGTTACAGATCTCTACTTTAAATATCAAAACCCGGCAGGTGGCTGTAGTTTAGATGGAGCGCGATTTAAAATTGGTGCATGTGTTCCAGAATTATCAATAGTTACAGTATCATGTCCTCTTGAAGAAGTTACATTAGAGCTTAAAGATGAATCTACCATTACTAGATTAAGAGATGGTATGGGTAATTATTTTGACGCTTCTTGTGGTTTTGGATCACTCCAGTCTGTAAGAGTTAGCCCATGTGCAGAAGTAGTAGATATAGTTACTTGCCCTGATTGTCTACCTGAGCCAGTATGCACTACTTGTCCAGCAGACACAGAATTTGGATATATTTCATTAGATGCTACGGCTACAAATGCCTTAGGACATCCTACAGGTACTATTGAGTTAGGAGGAGTTAAGATAGGCACCTATGATTTTGTTGAAAGCAATGTTACAGTTTTAGATGGTAATGGGATCACATTTGGTGGAGCCCACAGAACTGATCCCTTGGGGACATTCTTATTAGAATTAAGTTTCTGTGAACCTCTTACCATAGCAGAGATGGATATAATTGGACTTGAGGTAGAATCACAAGTATCGGTAGGCACTGCACCAGATTTAAGTGGAATGGACTTGATGTATTGTTCTGGATCAAGCAGAATGGATGCTGATGATATAACAGGCGGCAATACGGTAACTACAGCAGGTCCTGGTTGTCTCGCAAATCCAGATGCAACCTATCAAGTGACACCTAGTACAGTTTCAACAATGTATTTCAGATATACCAATCCAAATATGGGATGTACAAGGGATCGAATTAAATTTAGGATAGGAGCATGCTACTTGCCGCTTGAAGATGCTATTCCAACATGCCCTTTGACATTATACACAGTGGACGAATGTCCTGATGATCCTGCGAACGCAACTTTTGATGCTATTCAAGATGGTAATGGCAATTGGTTTAGTGCAGCAACATGTGGTGGATTAGATCCTATTCCAACCACTGCCCAAACAAGGTTAGGAATTAGTCCTTGCGCAACATTCTTAGAAAAAGAAGTTTGCCCTCAATGTGTGATCCCTGGATTAAGAAAACAAGTGACAGATTACGTCTGCGCATCAAGTGGAATAACAGGTAACGTAGATGCTACTTTTAAATTTACGCTAACCAATTCTGGAGATGCCGATATGATAAATCTGCAGATCAATGATAATCTTGCAGGATTACCAGGATTTGTAGGATTGGTAGCAGGACCTACAGTAACAATGGATAGTGGTACACCAGCAACAGCTGTTGCAAATGGTGGATATAATGGTATTGGCAACTTACTCAACGGTTCATCTGGAAATCTTTCTAGTGGTGAAACAGTCATGGTAACAGTAGTGGTCGAAATGGATCCATCGAGCATCCCTCCATCAGCAACTAATACTGCAACGGGAGGAGGTACCGCAATCGGTAGTCCAAGGTTGTTTTTGGACGGTTCTCACCTTGATGCAGACTATGTGGAAGATGGGTTAGATAATGATAACAATACGCCTACTCCACTACTATTTGTTAAATCCGATATGAATAAAGGAATTACCTCAGTATTGAGTTCAGGAATTCCTGGTGAGTTTTGGATTACCTATTCCATAACTTATACTAACCATGGTAACATTCCTTTAAAAGAAATTTGTTTAAATGATGATTTAGCAGGTCTTAATCCTGCTGCTTATCAAGGAGTAATACAGACACCAGGTGTAGTGATCTCTGCTGGAACAGCAACTACACCACCTACTGCAAATGCTGGGTATAATGGAAGTTCTCAAATTAATTTAACTGATTGTAGCACTGGACTTGTAGATTCGGGTCAGTCGTTTACAGTAACATTCACGGCTCTTTATAAAGATCCTATTCCTAATGATAATGTAGTCAAATCCACTGCCACAGCATGTGGGCCTGATGCAACAGGCGAAATAATAAGTGCTTCTTCCCCTTCTGCAGAATCTTTATTTTCTTCAGCTGCAGTACCGCATGGTGAATGTTCTACTATTGTATGTAATGATAATATTCAGATTTCTCTTGATGCTAATTGCAGTATGGATCTACATAATAATGGTGACATCTTTGGAGAAGGTGATCTACATCATAAGACTGGTGTAGAATTCTCAGAACCTAATGGTGATTTCATTGGAGGAATTTTAGATGCAAGTCATATCGGTAAGACGCTACCTTATAAACTTCATGACCTCTGTAATGGAAATACATGTTGGGGAACTGCTACTATTGAGGCTAATATTGTCCCTGACTTGGATTTAGATTGTGCATATGTACCAGAGATCCACGAAGAGAAAGAAGTAACAATTGTAAAAGGAGAAACAATGGCAATGTTCACCATGGATATCTTGCCTGATGAATGCCAGCTAACTGGTACAACCGTAACTGTATCAGGCGATGCAAAATACGAATGTGCAGAAGGAAATGACGGACTAATTAATACGAGTGATGATGGTTGGTGTACGGTAGAATGTAAAGTTACATGGGATAGTAACCCTTTATCTCCAAATTACGGTAAAGTAACAGTAACAATACCTGATGACGCACCTGTCGATGTAATCTGTAAGGTCAAAATACATGCACCTGATTGTATAGATCCAGACTGTATTACCTGGTGCCCTGGAGGTGAGATTGATGAAGAGGACATAGCAAAAATTTTCGAAGACGCATGCTTAGCTAATCCAGAAGAAATATTTAAAACTGTCACGGAGTTTGGCGATCAATGCGATGGACTTACTAGACTTGTTAAGTATTCTACGATAATTAATCAACACGGAGAGGATATACTTGTAGATCTTGGTACTCAAGCATTTAAAGTTGAACCAGTTAGCATCTTCGCTGAGGATCCTGCTACAGGTGATTTGGTATGTAACCTGTTTAATGATGGATCAGATCCATCAGTAACTTTTCCAGCTACAGGATCAGGTGTGCTTGTATTGCCAGCTGCTTCAGTTAGTTTGAACTGTGATCAAGATGCAGATGACTTAAGTTTAACAGGTCAGCCAATGATACTTAATCATCATGAGCCTAGTACGGCAACACCTTGTTCTGCGCCAATAACAGTGCACTACAAAGTTGTAACTGAGATACTTGAAGATCAGCCAGTAGATGTAGACGGTGTTTGGGTATTATTAGATGTACTTAAAAAAGAGACTAAAGAAGTTGTGGTATGTGATTGTGCAGATATCCAGCCAGTATTAGATGCTTACACAGGAAGTAAAGCAAAAGTTGGTGATGTATTTGAAATAATTACACCGATACCAGGAGTTGACGTAGCAAAAGGTACATGTACAGAGAAAGATCTTCATGCTGTAACAAGACCACCAGTGACAGTGCCTTATACTCCGTATACTTTAGACGAATTAGCTGCGTATTCTTGTAATACAACACTATACACAGTAGAAGACG
>CALFUQ010000019.1 GCA_937929885.1 uncultured Saprospiraceae bacterium | reverse complement strand
GGTTTACTGTGTATCAGTGCTGCATTTAGTCTATTGTTATCGTCAAGAAAGAATTCCCAGCCTCGCCAAAATGAATTTTTCTCTGAGGTATTGCCTATTAGCGTTTGAGTTTTTGATGTATCACTTTGATTTGTATTTATCCACATGGATACTGAGAATTGATCTGTAGATTCAAACACTCCGATATCGCTCAGGCGAGGATTACTGTAATCTTGCTCTAAGAGTAGAGCATTACCATATTTACCAGGCACTATTTTAGCTTTGCCTGAGCCAGTCGCTTTAGAGTTGTTATCATATTCAGTGTAAGTGTTTTTATTCTTTGTTACTTCTTTTTCACTATTGAAAGGGAAGTGACCAATGAGCCCTTTAGGTTGTTGGGTAGAAGCTAGTTGTTCTATGTATTTTTTGACTGATGAAACATCTGGTCTAATCGAATTAGTTTCTTGTTCTTTAGATAAGATTTTCTCGTCAAGCAACTTCATGTGTTGGTCTTGTTCTGGGCTAGAATAAATCATCATTGGGCCATAGTTGCCATCATCACCAGTCATTCCTAATTCGCGAACGTTATTAAAAAACGAGGTCATCTCATAATATTCCTTTTGAGAGATCGGATCATATTTGTGATCATGACATTTAGCACAATTCAAGGTCATGCCTAAAAAAGCAGTAGCTGTGGTTTCGGCTCTATCAAACACATAAGAAAGTCTAAATTCTTCATCTATAGCACCACCTTCTGCAGTCATGGTATGGTTACGATTAAATGCCGTTGCCAATATGTCTTCCTTAGAACCATCAGGAAGCAAATCCCCTGCAAGCTGTTTAGTGACAAATTCATCATAGGGCATATTGTCAGTGAGTGACTTGATTACCCAGTCTCGCCATGGCCACATCATACGCCACCCATCGGCATGCATACCATGACTATCAGCATAACGAGAAATATCCATCCACTCCATGGCTAGTCTCTCTCCGTAGGCTGCGGTATTCATAAGTTGGTCTACAACACGCTCATAAGCATTTTCTTTATCATCAGCTAGGAATTGATCGATTTGATCTATGGTCGGAGGTAAGCCAGTCAAGTCGAGGTATAGTCTTCTGAGAAGTCTTTGTTTGTCAGCTGCTGGAGAAGGTGTTAGATTATTCTCAACAATCTTTTGATATATAAATGGATCAATATCATTTGTGCTCTTCCATATTTCAGGCACTTCCTCTGGTGCTTCTTTTACTATTGGCGCAGAGAATGACCAATGTTCTTTGTATGCTGCTCCTTGATCTATCCACTTGGCAATTGTTGCAATCTCTTTGTCAGATAATATCAAATTACTTTCTGGAGGAGGCATCATTTTATCTGGATCAGTTGTTAGCATTCTTGCTATCGCAATACTTCTCCCAGCATGATTTCTGCTAAATGCTTTACCATCACCACTAGCTAAGGCATTAAATGCTTCTTCAGGAATATCTAGTCTTAGGTCTGCTTTTCGTTCTACTTCATCAGGGCCATGACAAGCGAAGCAGCGATCAGATAAGATTGGTTTCACATGAAAGTTATAGTCTATATTCTCTGGCAGAGTTGTATAGTAATCTTCTATGGTGTCAGGGAGGGAAGGAGAACATGCACTTAGAAGTATAGTTATTCCAAGTAACAGTAGTTTAACTATATTTCTGGAGGTTAATTTCATCTTTTCTAAAGTAGTGAAAATCCATAACAAGTATGGTCAAAACTGAAAGAAGAAATCAGGTAGAAAAGCCGCTAGAATAAGAGTGTTGAAATATCCTAGCGGCTAGATCTTAGGGTAAAAGATATGCGGGTATACTAAAACAATGCTCATCGGATTAAAATAGTAAAAATATACCCTAAGTCTCAATCTGGAATATTAGTTGTTCTTAAGCTCCAAATTTATTCTTTGGATAATAAACATTTGGAATTATTTACCTAAAATGAATGGGGAATTTTCCTATAAATTATAAAGTGCGAATACTAGGTACATGGTCTATTTAGTCATATTTTAATCATCGTTAAACCCAAATATTTTATAACTAAAACGAAAAATTATGGCATTGCCAGAAATACCAAAAAAACTTAGTAAGTACCTAATCTCTACGAAAAAAGCATCTCAGATGTGTAAAGATTATAAAGAAAATCAATACTGTGATCTTAAGACTGATGTGAAAGCAGAAACGCTATCAGTGTGGTATCCTATTGAGGTGATTGAGCAATACATCTGTTACTTAAAAAGGATCGAAAATTCGAAGGGAGAATCTGTAGTAGATGGAATTAGGTTTTATTTTGGTGCATATCCTGATAGAGATGAAAATAAAAAAACTAGAACTTATGGACGGCGACAAACGATAATTGCTTTACCAACCAAAGCCAACAAATCTAAATCAAAATATGAGGCTAGAAGACACGATGATTTCTATTTAGATTCTAAGTCACATAGAGTAAAAAAAATTGATCCACACAAAGCAAGGTTTAAAGGAAAGAACCAAAATACGGCACTAAATATGGGTCATGCGACTCCACCACCACCATGGGGTTAATAAGATAAATAGTGTAGATGCTTAGTTATGATATCCTTGTAAAGGTTTTATATTTCTTTGAGATCCTTTCACTTTTGTTAGTTATATCTGCTTTAGTAAAGGGAAAAAGAGATGCAACTACTATTGCTTTATTTGTAATTTTATTAATAACGTTTACAGTAGAAACAATTGGGTTCGTTCAATCACTTGTGGTTGAAGATCCTAGGACCTTTAATAATCAATTGTATTTTAATCTTTATAATTACCTGTGCTTTTCACTATGGTACTATATTTATTACCAGCTGCTAGTTAAGTATAAGTTTGTGGTAATTACCTTTTTTGTTGGGTATTTTATCTCTGTAATAGTTGAGTATAATTATTTATTGGATCACACTTCCCAAGCACAAGTATTGCCTTTCGTATTTGGGGGTCTTAGTTTGTGTATTTGTGTGTTATTATATTTTGTCGAGATATTAAAGAGTGATGATCCAAAAGATTTATTAAGAGATCTCTTTTTTTGGGTAGGTGCTGGAATTATGTTTTACTACACAGTTAATATCCCATTTAAGTTGGTTCAGAATTATAGTTATGAAACTCTAGAAACTTACAATGTATATCTTTATCACTCCAGCATTTTCTTCTCTTGCCTAATGTATATATTTTTCTGTATCGGTTTATATAAATCGATTCAAGTAGTAAACTCAAAATGAATTCCGAAACAATTATCATTTTAATTTCTACTCTTACGTTACTTACGCTTGTTTGTTTCTGTATTCTTTTATTCTATGTTTTTTATAAGAATAAAACTCGCTTGCTAAATGATAAAGAGAAATTAGAAAAGGAAGTGTCCCGCTCACAACTAGAAATCCGAGAAGAGTTTATGCGAAATGTGGGTAAAGAGCTTCACGATAATATCGGACAAGTGCTCTCTACGGCTAAACTCCAATTAAGTATGTCTGATTCTAGAGAAGAAAATGCAGACAGTATTAACTTGATAGCTAAGAGCTTAGATGATATAAGGAACCTATCCAAAGTCGTCGACCCAGATGCGATTAATAGTGCGGGACTTGTGGAATCTTGTAAGATCGAAATGGAGCGATTAGATCATTTTCAACACATACAAGCAAAGTGTAATGTATTAGGTACCCCACATAAGTTAGATAAAAAGATAGAAATTATAATATTTAGAATCCTCCAAGAATCCTTAAATAACTGCATAAAACATGCTAAATCCAGCGAAATAGACCTAAGCCTTCATTTTGACAACTCGAATTTAAAGATTACTTTAAGAGATAATGGGATAGGGTTTGATAGCTCTAAGATTGATAAGTCTTCTGGAAGTGGTTTAAGGAATATGCAGCATAGAGCAGAAATGATAGGAGCCTCATTTAAAATTAATAGCCATGTAGGAAAAGGTACAACAATCGAAATAATTTACTAACAGCACTCCAAAAATGAATAACATCCAAATCGGGATAGTTGATGACCATCAGCTATTCTCTAATGCATTAGCCACTCTAGTTAATAAAGACCAAAACTTTGAAGTCAAATTTATAGCTGAAGGTGGTAAGGAACTTCGCGCTAAAATAGTATCAACAGATGACCTACCTGAGATCATTCTTATGGACATCAACCTAATTGACTCTACGGGTATAGAAGAAACCAAATGGTTAAACAAAAACTATCCTGATATTAAAGTAATTGCACTTTCAATGGAGAGTAGTAATAAAACAATATTTAAAATGCTCAAAGCAGGTGCATGTGGATACTTGCTCAAAGACATGTCGCCAGATCAATTTATACAGGCATTAAATATAGTATTGGAGAAAGGGTTTTATCATTCGGAAATTGTCAGTAGCGCATTGTTGAAAAGTATAAATCTTGAAGATAATATTGAATTAAAAGATCACGAAAGAGTATTCTTAGAACATGTTTGTACGGATAAGACTTATAAGGAAATAGCAGCTGAGATGTATTTAAGTCCAAAGACTATAGATAAGTATCGTGAATCTCTTTTCAAGAAGTTTCAAGTTAAAAGTCGGACGGCCTTAGCCTTATTTTCTATTAAGAAAGGATACGTAGATCTTGCTACTTTATAACAAACGGTCAGAATATTCATATCAACTACTGGCTTCTCCAAAGTCGAAGTATCTGTCAGCATTGTTATAGCATATATCTTTTACTAGCTGACCAATCCAAGGAATATCATTTGGTAATTCACCATTTTCGATATCCGTCCCAATTAGATTACAAAGTATTCGTCTGAAATACTCGTGCCTAGGGAAAGAGAGAAAACTTCTGCTATCTGTTAACATGCCAATAAATCTACTTAATAAACCCATATTGGATAAGATGTTGATTTGGTCCTGCATTCCATCTTTCTGGTCAAGAAACCACCATGCAGAGCCCCACTGTATTTTGCCAGGGGAAGATCCATCATTAAAGTTGCCAGCCATTGTAGCAAATACTTCATTGTCTCTAGGATTGAGATTGTATATAATGGTCTTACAGAGTTTTTCTTCAGCATCAAGTCTGTTTAGAAACCTAGAAAGCGGTATCGCTTGATTAAAATCGCCAATAGAATCTGCACCTACATCAGCACCTAGTTTGCGATTCAGTCTTAAGTTGTTATTCCTCAATGCTCCTAAGTGAAATTGCATAACCCAACCTTTGTCGTAATACATCTTGGCTAGGTAATAAAGTAAAGCCGATTGGAAGACGATTGCT
>CALFUQ010000018.1 GCA_937929885.1 uncultured Saprospiraceae bacterium | reverse complement strand
TCTGAGCCCTCTATACTTTGTGTGAAGTCTTCTACACGAGAGTTAGCCCGAGCCAAGTCATCATTAGTAAAGTCGGAGCCCATCCAGCTTTGCGACATCATAGAAGGTGGCATCTTAATTACTCGGTCTATTTTAGGTTGCCAGTTCCACATCTCTTTGTCTCGCTTTAAGAAGGCTGTACCTTTATCTCTTGCAGGTGCAGTAACGAGTATCAGAGAGTAGTCATCGCCTGTAGACCAAGATTTCATCTGGATATCTCTAGTCCAGTCAGGCCTTACAATGGTCATTTTTATTTCACCTTGGCTATACTTGCCTCTTATCTTTTCTTCTGATTTTTCTATGATCTCTTTGGGGGTCGGGGTTTGAGCTGTTGCACAAAGAGAAAGGCTAACTAGGCTTGTTATTATAAGTATTCGGTTGAGCATTTATTTTATTTGATAGTCAAATATAAGCGCATTCAATTTCTGAAAATGATTAAATGTCGGTTTAAACAAATAACGAAATTTTAATGGAATAAGTTACTGTTTATGAACTTGATAAAATTGATGTATAGGGTTTCCCATGAGATTCGACCAGAAATTCATCATTAACTTCAGAATGAATTAAAGCTAGGTATATGAATGAAGCACAAAATTTTTATTTGACAAAGCGCGAAAAAGATGTTCTTAATCTAATGGCTAAAGAATATACGATTCAAGAAATTGCTAATTCTCTTTTTATTGGGACTGAGACCGTGAAAACACATCGTAAGAAAATGATGTTAAAACTTGACGCGCATAGTGCTGTCGGGATAGTTGTAAAAGCTATCCAGAAAGGATTTTATCAATTGTAATTTATTAGGGTTTTCCATTATGTCTCCTGTAGATTTATGGTTAACTTTAAGCAAGGAAACTAATTGAAAACTCTTTCCTATATAGTGTGAGCCAGCACTGACATATTTACAACCTGTAGAACCATATTCATTTTTCATTTTATTATTAATTTATAAAAGTTAGTCACTTTATGAATAAATTCCACGTATGCCTATGGCTATGTTTATGTCACTTGCTAACCAGTAATTTGGTTGCACAAACTATAACATTAGGACAAGGAAACAATGATGGTGTAGTTGTAACTACAAGTGATAATGCTCAACAAACCAATGGTAGCAATACTACAAACAGCCAAGGTTTTTTGCCTAATTATAATTCAGCTTCACGATTCTTATCGCAAGCAACATTTGGTCCTAATTATGAAGAAATAGTTTCTCTAAGCCAGACTGGAATTGAGAATTGGATTGATGTTCAAATGTCGACTGAGAAAGCTTTTAATCTTGTAGATAAGATGGATGAATATTATCAGATTAGAAAAGATAATAATCAGAATTCTGTTAGTAATTATCTTTGGGATTTTGCGTGGTGGCAATATGCGATGACCTCTCCTGACTATCTACGTCAAAGAGTCGCTTTTGCTTTGAGTGAATTTTTTGTTATCTCATCTTTTACGTTAGATAATTCACCATTTGCTTTTGCAGATTATCATGATATGTTACTTGATCAATCTTTCGGCAATTATAGATCGCTGATAGATTCTATTACTTACCATCCAGCTATGGGTGAGTATTTGACCTACATGCGAAATGCAAAGTCTGATACGACCTATAATATAAATTGGAGTGTATCGCCCCCTGATACAATCTCCATACAATATCTCTTCCCTGATGAAAACTATGCTAGAGAGGTTATGCAATTATTCTCTATTGGTTTATGTGAGCTTAATTTGGATGGCACGTGTAAAAAAGACGGTGATGGGGTAGACATCCCTACTTATGATAATGAGGATATAGCAGAATTTGCCAAGGTATTTACTGGGTTGGGTTGGGGGTCATGTCCCAATTTTAATTGCTTCCCATGGGATGAAAATAATCCTGAGCTATATATACGAAGATATCAACATAGAATGAAAATGTATGATGAGGAGCATGAACCAGGAAAAAAATATTTATTGAATGGCGCTAGTACACCAGATGGTAGTTCCGTAGATGGTGATGAAGATATAAGGCTTGCATTGGATAACTTATTTAATCATGACAATGTAGGTCCATTCTTAGGTAAGTTTTTAATTCAAAGACTAGTCACTTCTAATCCAAGTGCAGCGTATGTAACACGAGTAGCCGAAGCATTTAATGGTACTGGTCCATTTGGTACTGATCGAGGAGATTTAAAATCAGTTATAAAAGCTATTCTATTAGATGAAGAGGCAAGAAGTTGTAGCTCTGCAGATGATGATCATTTTGGTATGTTACGAGAGCCATTTGTTAGATATGTTCAATTAGCAAAAGCATTTGATCTCTATACTGAAAGTGGGAATCATCGAAATGCGATGTATGAAGCTTTATTTCAGATTCAACAAAAACCTTATGCCTCGCCTTCTGTATTCAATTTTTTCCAGAGTGATTTTCAACCTATTGGAGTAATAGAGAGTGCTGGTAAGGTCGCACCAGAGTTTCAGATAACTAATTCGCAATCTATATCTGGTTATTTAAACGGGCTTACTGAATGGGTAATGCGTGGGAACATTACTGATGAATGGAGGATTTATGAAGGAGAACCAGACTTCTCTGCAGATGCAGCCATATTAGATTTTACTGATGAACTTAATCTGGTAGAAGATGGATATATACCTCAATTAGTAGAGCGCCTGAATCTCATTCTTGCACACGGGAAACTTAGTCAAACAAGCATGGATGTTATTATTGATGCAATTCAGAATTTTGAAATCGAAGAAAGAGATTGTGTTATGGAGTGTACACCTTACTGCGATCCAGGTGATCCAGATTGTGATGATACGCCAGATGCAGCTTGCATTATGTATTGTGAAGATGATGTATTACAAGCTAAGTTAAATAGAGTCAGGATTGCTATTTACTTAGTGATGTCGTCACCTGAATATTTGATCAACCGATAAAACCCTAATAATGAAACATAATCACATATCAAGGAGAAAGTTTCTCGGACAAGCAAGTTGTGCCGCTGTAGGATCTACTGCTTTTCTTTCGACCGCATTAAATTTAGGAGTTATCAATACTGCTGCTGCGAGACCCCATATAATTAATTCTGCAGGGGATTACAAAGCATTGGTTTGTGTGTTATTAGCAGGGGGATGCGATTCGCATAATATGCTAGTACCAACCACAACAAGTGAATATAATGCCTATACAAGTATCAGAGGAGATCTTGCTTTGCCTACATCTAGTTTACAAGAAATAACACCTAACAACACTGGAGGAAAGACCTATGGAATACATGAAGGTATGCCTTTGCTTAAGGCATTATTTGAAGCAGACAAAGCTGGATTTATAGCAAATATCGGCACGCTTATAGAACCGATCTCTAATTTAAATGACTTTGAATATGGTAATAAAAAATTGCCGCTAGGGTTATATTCCCATGCTGATCAAATCATGCAATGGCAGACATCTGTGCCTCAAGATAGAAGTGCAGTAGGAGTGGGTGGCAGGATGGCTGATATCCTTAAGGATATGAATAGCATCTCAGAAGTTTCAATGAATATTTCGCTTAATGGTAAGAATAGATTCCAAGCAGGGAATACGGTGATAGAGTATTCTATTGGTAATAATCCTAATCCAGAAAGCATTGGTATACAATCTTTTCCTAGTTGGTGGTCAAATTCAGGATTCCTAACAGAGCAAAGAAATCAAGCGATTAATAGTTTGGTTGATGATAGGTACACAAATATATTTCAAGATACGTATGCTGACCTAACTAGGCAAACTGTAGAAAGTGTAGGAGTTATCCGAAGTGCTATCTCTAAGAGACCTGGATATGCGACTACCTTCCCAGATACTAAGCTGGCTCAAGATATGAGAATGATGGCAGATATGATAAGTGTACAAAATCATCTCGGTGCTAATCGACAGATATTCTTTACCACCTTCGGTGGATGGGATCACCATGATGAAGTCCTTAATAATCAAGGTGCTATGTTGCCCGTACTCGATGGAGCGCTCGGTTCATTTTATAGTAGTATGGAAGATTTAAATATGCAGGACAATGTTACTGTGTTTACGATCTCTGATTTTGGTAGGACATTGACCTCTAACATGCAAGGTTCAGATCATGCATGGGGAGGTAACTCAATCGTACTTGGAGGTGCAGTTAATGGAGGAAACATCTTAGGGCAATATCCTACGCTCAATTTAGACAACCCCCTTAATCTTGATGATCGAGGCAGGTTTATCCCAACGACTTCGGTAGATGAATTATATGCTGAACTAGCATTGTGGTTTGGGGTATCAATTAATGATCTTGGATACATCTTACCTAATATCGGCAACTTCAATGATTACAGCACTAATGCAGCACCAATTGGAATTTTTAGTTAATCAGTAAGAACTCTTTCAACATTATGATTAAAAAAATACTATTAGTCGTATTTATATGCGCCATCAATCTAACTACAATAAAGTCTCAGTGTGTTGGAGAAAGTGGACAGGTATCTTGGCATTATTGGAAAGAACTTCCATTCTATGGTATCCAATATTTGTATGAAGATGATACTTATAGCAATGGACCAGATAAGGTGAGAGCATTAAATTCTATATCATCACCCTTAAATTATAATGATGAATACGGGTCTGTGATAAAAGGGTTCATTTCTGTCCCTGAATCAGAGAATGTCAGCTTTAATGTCACAGGAGATGATATAGCATACTTTCTATTGAGTACAGATGATACTCAAGGGAATCTAGACACTGTAGCTTATTGGACCTCTTGGACAGGAAGCACGGAATATAATAAGTACCCAGAGCAAACCTCCGAGGCAATCTTCTTATCTCCTGGTGTGCAGTATTACTTCGAGTTGCACCTTAGAGAAGGAGGGGGTGGTGATCATTCAACAGTTTATTGGCAGCGACCATACGTGTCAGAAACAAATTGGCAGCTTATTACTTCTCCGTTTTTAACTGATGTGTGTGATGACGTATGCCCTCCAAAAGGAACTGTTTGCGATGATGGTAGTTCCAGTACAAGTGA
>CALFUQ010000017.1 GCA_937929885.1 uncultured Saprospiraceae bacterium | reverse complement strand
AATCATGAATTTTGAAATTTTCATTCAGCGAATGCCACTATGGATTCAATTGATTAACCAATAACTCTTTCTTTTTGCTACTCCATCTTTTTAGTAGTTTTTCTCTTGCTATGGCTTTATTTACATATTGGTAAGTTTCGTAGTAGATTAAGTCACCACAATTGTATTTGCCAGCGAAGGAGTTTTGGTTAATTTATTAGCTATATTTTGATCGAGTCTACGTGTTAGACTTTGAGTGAAACCTATATACAAGACAGTACGGCTTGGGTTTGATAAAATGTATACATAGAAACAATAGTCTCTCATTTGAATTAGACTTATAATTGAATCGGTCAGCTTTAAGATAGGAACATGTTTTATGATTCTGAAGATTTCTCCACAAGGTCGAAATGAAAAATTTTGTCATGTCGAGCGTAGTCGAGACATCTTCACTATTTTTAAAACAAAGTAGTTTTAACAATTTATTTTCAGTATATCCTGAAATGCTTGATCATAATCTTCAATCAGATTTGGCCAATCATATTTTTGAACGAAAGCAGCAAACGTATTTTCCTCTTTATATTTTTCTTCAGAGATGACTTGCATCACTAGTGAAAATAATTGCTGGTCGTCGTAGTAATACACTTCTTTTTTTCTTTTCAGGGGAATATGCTCGGGGTAGGCTAGTCGATGAGGAAGGATAGGATAGAGTCCCGCAGATATACCTTCCACGATACTGATACCAAAAAAATCTTGATTACTAGTTACCATTAGAATGTTTGCTCGCGATAATAACTCTTGATAAGTTGTAAAAGATTTTTCGTAACCAAAGTGAATGATTTCCTGCTTTAATTTTTGCTTAGCTTCTTGAAATATTGCGGGTTGTCTTTCATATGATTTTCCGAGGACTATCAGTTCAAATGGAATATTTTCTTCTTTGAGTTGATAGAGCGTTTGGAAAAATAATTCAGGATTCTTGTCATGCTCCCAGCGATGATTCCATAGGAAACAAGGTGTTTTTGATTTGTTGTTCTTGGTTTTACTAGTGTTTAATTGTAAGTCAAGTCCTATTGGAAGAACAGTACTTTTAGAGACGATCTCATTAGTATATTTTTGATGACCAAAGCTTGGGAAGATTTTTAGAAATGATGGTAAGGCATTTAAGAATGCTTCTTTGTGAAAATCTGAATTGAAAAAGATGCGATCTGCCACAAGACAAGAAGTAAAGTTGATAAAACCATAATGGTGATTTCTTTCCTTTTGTTCGTTACTGTCCTTTATGTTCCAGGGGTAAGTTATTTGATTCTCATGAAAATAGATTCCAGTCGCAATTTTATTCCGATCGATTTTTGCCAGCGATAAGAAGGCATTAAAATCTAACATATCTGTGGCTAAGATTAGGTCTATGTTTTCATTTAAATTTTTGTATTTTTCAGCTAGCTCAACTGCTCCCCCTGTCATGCGCCACTTCCAATGATGCGGGGATAGGCTTAATATTTTAATCTGATGAGTCGAATGTTTTTGCAATCCCTCCGCCCATACGCGATGGCTATACTCATAGAATGGATCTAGAATTAAAATATCCATATCCTACAAATTCTTCTCTCCTAGCTTTGTTACTTTGCTTAACCACTTATTGCGAAACTCCTCTTTAGATAATCTAAGGGGCCCGATAGCTGTAATTTTAACTGATTTCACACCAATGAAATTCATGGTTAGTTTTTTCATTGCATGATGACTGGGTGCTCTATTGATAAGTCTATAAAACCAAGTAGGCTGATCCATAGTGCAGATTAACCTTGATGTTTTGCCCGTAAAATATTTATCCCACCATACAGATCCTTCTCTTTTCTTAAATGCAAATCCTGGGAGAAGGACCCTGTCCAAAAAGCCTTTCATAATTGCAGGAACTGATCCCCACCAAACTGGATAGACCCATACGATATGCTCTGCCCATTTGAGCGTCTCCTGACTTTTTAAAAGGTCAGGTTCAAGCTCGGTTCTTTTTCTATATCCATATTTTAAATTAAGACTAAAGTTCAGTTCACCGATTACTATTTCTCGGACCTCGGCGCCAGATTTTATTGCACCATTTTTATATGCTTTAGCAAGTGCATAATTGTAACTCTCTTTGTCGGGGTGTCCGTTTATTATTACAATTTTCTTTGGCATCATTAATCATTCTATGAGACATCAATAAAGTGATTTTTAATTAGTTATTCTATTTATAAATTAAATGATATGTCAGGTAATTTAAAACCAATTAATATCTGCATCTTTAATTAGTGGATTTCTTCAACATAAATGAACCTATTATAACCCTTATCATTCTATTCTTTAATATCGCATTGTGCGAATATTTGGTTAGAAAAACATTCCTCAAACATGTAGGTACTGCGTTGCTGGTAATCTTGATTACAGCGATTGAAGCAAATTTATTTTTAATCCCCTCAGCCTCTAATCCAAGTGCTGTTTATAATGCCATCTTCAAATACGTTGCTCCTATTTCGATCTTTTACTTGTTACTTGAAGTTAATTTTGCCTCAATCAAAAAGGCAGGAATTCCAATAGTACTAATGTTTTTTATAGGCTCTCTAGGGACTGTGTTAGGCGTTTTTATAGCAGGCACTTTGATTAATGGTGTTGAAAATATCGGTGAAAAATTTCCTATGATAGCAGGAATGTTTACTGGTACATACACTGGTGGGAGTATAAATTTTAATGCTGTAGCACTGCATTACGAGATGAACAACGAAGCAAATCTCTATACGGGGGCAGTGGCAATCGATAACATCATCACAGCTATCTGGATGATAGCCACTATTGCCCTACCTAAGTTTCTGCAATCTTGGCTTCCCAGGGCAAAACAATTAGAGAATAATAAAGAAGTACTTACAGAAAAAGACCTAAATGATACAGAGCCACTGAATCCTATGAATACAAGCATTTTAATCGCTCTAGGACTCGTGGCATTGATGTTTTCTGATTGGCTAGCAAAAATTAGTAGTATCCCTTCCATTTTAATATTAACAACAATCAGTTTAGTTCTAGCACAGTTTAAATTTATTCAAGAGCTAGATGGTTCTAGGGTGCTTGGGATCATTGGAATTTATTTGTTCCTTGCTGTCATTGGAGCTTATTGTGAGTTAGCGGCATTGCCAAAAATTGGAGAGGTAGCTACCTATCTGTTATTGTTTGCATTCGTCTTAGTTGTTGTCCATGGGTTAGTTACTTTTACATTAGGCTACCTGTTTAAGATTGATTGGGATATAGTCTCTATAGCCTCTCAAGCAAATGTTGGAGGCTCAGGATCTGCAATTGCCTTAGCGAGAAGCCTTGATAGGAATGATCTTTTGTTACCATCTATTTTGATAGGCACATTAGGAAATGCAATTGGAACATATCTTGGTTTTATCATGGTGAACTTCTTTTAAAGAGCAAGCATTAAATAAAATATCAAATCAACACTTATGCGCTTATATATCTTAGCAATCGTCTGTTTCTTTATCAATGTGTCATTGCAGGGTCAAGAGTTAGAGAAAGAAACAAGGAAAGCAGTAGTAGAACTTAGAGAACTTCTAAGTATTCCCAATAATGGACTTAATGCTAAGGACATCCAAAACAATATTGATTACCTATCAAAGGCTTTTGCTAAGAGAGGTTTTAAGACTCAAGAGATAGAGACACTATCTAATCCTTTGCTTTTTGCAGAATGGATTATCTCTGATGATAAACCGACAGTTTTATTCTACATGCATCTGGATGGACAACCAGTCGATAAGAGTAAGTGGGATCAAGCGGATCCGTATACTGCAGTACTAAAAAGGCAAAATGATAACGAAGAATGGGAAACAATAAACTGGACAAATATTGCGGGAGAAATAAATCCTGATTGGCGAATCTTCGGACGGTCTGCTTCTGATGATAAAATGCCCATAGTTGCATTGTTGCACAGCATCGATAACTTAAATAAAGGACAAATAAAATGTAACATCAAAGTAATCCTAGACTCTGAAGAAGAAATGGGAAGTGTCAATCTTGCTGCAGCTGTTAAAAATAACCTTGACGTATTATCTGCAGATGCATTAATCATCAATGATGGTCCAGTTCATATATCTGGAGAACCAACGCTAGTTTTTGGGTGTCGAGGAATAACTACTTTTCATTTGTCCGTTTACGGTCCAGTTAAGCCACAGCATAGTGGGCACTACGGTAACTATGCTCCTAACCCTGCATTTAGATTAGCTCAGTTATTAGCATCGATGAAAGATGAAGATGGCAGAGTGATCATAGATGGCTATTATGATGGTATAGATTTAGACGATAATACTAAAGCAATATTAGCAGCTGTGCCTGACAGTCCAGATAACATTCACAATTTGCTTCAGATCAACCAACCAGAATTAGTAGGTACTAATTATCAAGAATCACTACAGTATCCTTCACTTAATATCCGAGGTCTAAAGTCAGCTTGGGTAGGTGCTCAAGCTAGAACTATTGTTCCTGATATTGCAACGGCTGCAATCGATATCAGATTAGTGCCAGAGAGTGATCCAGATAGACTGATAGCGCTTGTGAGAAATCATATAGAATCTAAAGGCTACCTTATTTTAGACCGAGAACCTACAAAGGAAGAACGTCTAAATAATCCGAGGATAGCAACAATGATTGCTCGCGGAGCATCCTTGCCATTCAGGACAGACTTAGATGCACCAATATCTAATTGGTTAAAAGGCGCTATTAAAAGTAATTTTAAGAAGGACCCTATACTAATTAGGATTATGGGAGGTACTGTACCTATGGCTCCATTTATCAAAGCACTAAATGTACCTGCGGTAATAGTGCCAATGGTCAATGCAGATAATAACCAACATAGCCCTAATGAAAATGTAAGAATAGGCTACATCACAAATGCGATGAAAACATTTAGAGCGATACTTACGACTCCGTTTGATAAGAGATAGATATATTATCTTACAGTAATATTTAAGTATAGATATGGATATTAAAACGGATGTACTAATCATAGGTGGTGGAGTTGCTGGCTTGTCGTGTGCTATTAAATTAGCTCAGCAAAAACCTGATGTTGATATCACAGTAATCACCAAGACTAATAAGGAGGAGAGTAATACCAGATGGGCACAAGGAGGGATAGCAACAGTATGGGATTTCGGTGTTGATAACTTCGAGAAGCATATTGAGGACACTCTAGATGCAGGAGACGGACTATGTGATGAGGAGGTGGTAAGGATTGTTGTCGAAGAAGGACACAAGCGTGTGAAAGACATCATAGACATGGGTGCAAGATTTGATAAAGAGGATGATGGAGATTACAACTTAGGAAAAGAGGGAGGACACTCGGAAAATAGAATATTACACTACAAGGATATTACTGGATGGGAAATACAACGAACGCTTAATGAGGTAGTCAGCAAGTTTGAGAATATCACACTCTATGAACACTATTTTGCTATTGACATTATTACACAGCATCATATGGGTCGAACGCTTACTAGACTTTCCAATGATATCGAGTGTTATGGAGCATATGTGCTCAACAAAGAGAATAATGAAATAGAAACCATCTTAGCAAAGCAAACTGTAATGTGTACAGGAGGTGCTGGCCAGATTTACCAAAACACAACTAACCCAGTAATAGCTACTGGTGATGGTATGGCAATGGTTTACAGAGCTAAAGGTAGATTGGCGAATATGGAATTCGTTCAATTTCACCCTACAGCATTATACAACACCACTGGAGAGAATCCAGACTTTTTAATTTCTGAAGCAGTTCGTGGGTTTGGCGCGATACTAAAAACAGCTGAAGGAGATGAGTTCATGCAAAAGTATGATGAGCGTAAATCTCTTGCACCAAGGGATATAGTGGCACGAGCAATAGATAATGAGATGAAGATGTCTGGGTCGGAGCATATGATGTTAGACTGTAAGCATCTAGATCATGAAGGCTTCTTAGAGCATTTTCCTACGATCTACGAGAAGTGTAAAAGCGTGGGGATCGATGCTTTTAAAGATTTTATTCCAGTAGTGCCAGCGTGTCATTACATGTGTGGTGGGATTTTGACTGATCAGCAAGGCAAGACATCTATTGTAAATCTATATGCGGCGGGAGAGTGTACCTGCTCTGGATTGCATGGGGCTAATAGACTGGCCTCTAACTCTTTATTAGAGGGTTTAGTATTTGGGTATCGAGTAGCAGATGACATCGCAGAGAAAATAGACAGCACCCCTCTAAATGATAAAATTCCAGATTGGGATGCTAAAGGTACTAGTACTCCTAAGGAGATGGTCTTGATCACCAGGACTTGGCAGGAGCTTAAAGGGATCATGAGCTACTATGTAGGAATCGTAAGGACTGATGTGAGATTAAAGAGAGCATTTGATAGATTAGAGTTGTTGTATAACGAGACAGAAGACCTCTACAAACAAACAGTGATCTCCACTCAACTATGTGAATTAAGAAATCTAATAACTATAGCATATTTAGTTACCAAGGGGGCTCAGATGAGAAGAGAGAGTAGAGGATTACATTACAATACTGATCATCCAGAAGAATATGATTACAAGGAAGTAACAAGATTATAGAATCCAATATGTCTGAAATTAAAAAAGTAGGTATCCTTGTTTTTAATGATGTAGAGATCTTAGACTATGCTGGTCCTTTGCAAGTTTTTTCTGCAGCAAATTATATTGACTCTGATGTCCTCAAATCCCCGATTACAATTGGCACAAAATCAAAAGTCAGCGTATCTAAATCTAAAATCTCAATTACCTGCAATAAACGGCTCTCTAGTAGAATCAAGTTAGATCTTTTTATAATTCCTGGAGGCTTTGGGACAAGATCGATTTTGGAAGACAAAAAACTATTAGCTAAGATTGATAGGGTTATAATTAACGCTAAAGTGACTGCTTCAGTTTGTACTGGTTCTTTGATTTTAGCTAAGCTAGGATACTTGAGCAATAAGACGGCCACGACGCATTTCGCAGCAGTAGATTTGATGAGAAGGTTAGATGAAACGATTACAGTTGATAGAACAAAAAGATATATCGATCACGGGGATATAATTACAGCAGAAGGAGTAAGTGCTGGGATAGATATGAGCTTTTATCTTTTAGAGAAGTTTTATGGTAAACTACTTAGTGATGAGGTGAGGAAGTACATAGAGTATTATCCTGAAGCAATCGAGAATTCAAAAACCTAAGCCATCATAAATTATTAGTTTATTGAAATTGATAAAGTTTTTTTATTCGATTTAATAGCGACGACTCCAATATTTAAGAGCAACAATAGGAGAATAATTAAACCCCATTCAGACATTGTTGGGATTTGTTCTGGTATTTGTAATGTAAGCGTTGCATTTTCATAAAATACTGTATCCTCAGAATGGACCCTATCAAGGGGAGGCTTTTGGAAAAACATGTAAAAGCCAATATGAGTTGTGCCAGGAGGAGCAATTGCGGCATCGATTTTATTAGGAATCCATATCCCAGGGGTTGTTGTAGAATTAACACCCATAGAATTATAGCCGCCTAGTTCTACTTGTCCATTAGGGTCACTAAAAAATGCAAGTCTGATAAATCCTATGTTGTCTCCTTCTAAAGGATTAGCAGTAGATACCTGTAGGTCAGCACTAGCATGATATATATCACCTGGTGTTGATGGAAAAATCTGGTAGACAAATGCACTATTTAAGCTAGGATCACTGAACTCACCACAGATGGTTAAAGAACGTTCTCCGTAATCAGAATCCGCATCAGGAAGATCTGGATTACCTACATGAACTATACTCGCTGTAGAGCCTCTTAAAATCCAGCCAGCTAGGTTTGGATATCCATTTTCAAAATCTCCATTAGTAAGGAGATTTGTTGATTGCCCAAAACCTAAAGTAGAAAAAATACAAATTATAAATGTGATGGAAAAAGTTCGCCAAGTACGCATTTCACCTGATGGTTAGATTATTACATATTAATAATAAATGTAATATATAAAATATACCTCACAAATGATAATCTCACTCAAAAAATCTGTTTGGAATAATCTAGTTTGATGATCAAGATCTAAAGCTCTATACGGTTATGTACATTTAGGTAGTTTGTAATCCTAGAGTAGTCTAGCGTAGTAATGAGTAGAAAAAACAAAAGGCTGAAACTCTTTAGTTTCAACCCTTAGTTTAATAACGGATAAATGAATTACACACCTTAATATTGAGAGAATAGTTTTTGTGTTAGAACTTAAAATTTTTCTAAAGTAGTTGTCACAAATTCGCTACCATTGTCAAACAAAAGATTTACTGTATACACACCCTTAGTAAAGTCTTCTGATGAAAGGTTTAAATTATTAGACCCGATTGGGAGTTGATACTCGATCTCTCCTTCTTGGTTTACCACTTGTAGAAACGCAATTTCATTCTTAGTTTCTAACGATATATAGTTTTTAGAATAGTCAATACTGATGAAATCTTCTGAAGCTGCTGCTCCATTTAAAGATAATTCTACATCATGATTCTTGATTACTGAATTTTTATCAGCTACAGGATTTGTGATGTTGTTTGCACTCAAAGAAGTCGTTATACTTAAAGTGGCAAGAGTAATTATCATTAATAAATTTTTCATCGTTAGTTTTTTTAATTGTTGTTCGTTACACACACTATTAAGAGTCGAAAAACACTCGATACCCACTCTTTTTTACACTACAAGAACTTCTACACCGCTTATCAAAAACACTACAAATTCAATTTTGGGGCCTGGTTACGTAAAGAATATTACATTTTAAAATATTTGTAGTAGGGGTAAAATGTGGGTTTGATATTTCCTCTATCCGAATTCGACTGGAGCCAAACCCATCTTTCTCCATTTCAAAGAAAAAGGTGTAGTGTTTGATTCTCCCTTTCTATTGTGGAGAGGTTGGGTGAGGAAAACCTCTACATCATATCCAGTTTCTCCATTTAAAAAATTAAATTAAAGGACAACTATGGAAAACAACTTAAAAGAATACTGGTCTATCAATCTTAAGTATCTGGTGATACTCCTTACTATCTGGTTTATAGTGTCCTATGGTATAGGTATAATGTGGGCTGATTACTTCAATCAATTTAAAATTGGAGGATTTAAAGTTGGTTTCTGGTTTGCACAGCAAGGCTCTATCTATGTGTTTGTGGTGCTCATCTTTATCTATGTAAGGCTCATGAATAAGCTTGATGAGCGCTTTGGTGTTAGCGAATGACATCATGAATAATCCCAATTAACTAATACTAAAGAACAAAACAGATGTCATTAACTGTATGGACATATCTGATCGTAGGAATCACCTTTGCCATTTATTTAGGCGTAGCTATATGGGCGAAAGCAGGATCAACAAAAGACTTCTATGTAGCTGGAGGCGGAGTACACCCAGTAGTTAATGGTATGGCTACAGCAGCTGACTGGATGTCGGCAGCATCATTTATATCCATGGCTGGTATTATATCCTTTGTAGGGTTCGATGGATCACAGTACCTAATGGGATGGACAGGAGGATATGTGCTACTTGCGCTACTGCTAGCACCATACTTAAGGAAATTCGGAAAGTTTACGGTTCCAGACTTTATTGGAGAGCGTTACTACTCCCAGCAAGCTAGGATAGTTGCAGTCATTTGTGCCCTCTTTGTTTCTTTCACTTATGTCGTAGGACAGATGAAGGGAGTAGGGGTTGCCTTTTCTCGATTTCTTGATGTGTCCTTTGAGATGGGTGTAGTGATCGGGGTTGGCATCGTATTCTTCTATGCAGTCTTAGGAGGTATGAAGGGTATTACTTATACACAGGTAGCTCAGTTTTGCGTATTGATATTTGCGTATATGGTACCAGCTATCTATATATCTATTATTATGGTCAACAACCCTGTACCACAGCTTGG
>CALFUQ010000016.1 GCA_937929885.1 uncultured Saprospiraceae bacterium | reverse complement strand
AGGCCATAAAAATTTTGGTCTCCTCTGTCTTCACCTAGGATGTAAGTAACGGTACTCCCCTCTTGATCAGGGAGCACCGTTGAAAAATCAGATGAACTACAAACCAAACCAACTACTATAAAGTATATCACTATCGGAGATATGCTGAATAAGAATCGACTATATCCCTTATCGTCTATTTTGTTTTCTAAAGCCATATCAGTTCTACTTTTATGTATTGACCCTCGGCAATTTGAGATTTAAGCTTATGCAGGTGCATGACTAACTTGCGCTTCATCTGCTGTGTTAATACCTTATTCTTATCACTAATTGCCAATCTACCACTGACTTTAGTGATTGTTAAAATATTTTGCCCGAGAAGGGTTCTTGCTTCTTCATCAGTGTATTTGAGAGCAGATTCAATTATCCTTACCAGCTCTGATGTTAAGTCTGGAGTTGCTTCTGGCTTAATAACTCTTACATACAGTAAACTCTCTTCTAAGTCTTCACTGGCAGATACTATATCTGATGCTCCCATCTCAAAACCTATCGCATAATTAGATACGCCCTGAGGTAATGGTAGTGCTTGCTTTACAGTCCTAGTATTGTTACCATTGGCTAAGACAGGCACCTCCTCCACTGCTAAGAATGATGTGAAACTTGTGAGCAAATTATACTTCAGTCCTAGTCCAATGATTTTCTTTTTCTCTCCTTCATTGTGATCCACAGATTGAAAATCACTTAGCGTTCTTATTTTTTCTCTTGCCCATAGGTATCTCAATGCACTATTTTCTTTACTAGGAGTTTCGGATTCTAAAGCTATAGTTTGAGTAAATGCATTGGCACCTTGGTTACCTGATATTTCTATTTTTCCTTTAGGCTCTCCTCTATACTTTCCGAAAATATAAATAGGTCGCTCAGCCATCAAGTCAGGAATATGTTTTGGCGTAACATCATAAACATCCATTCCTAAGATATCTGCTTTGATATTAGTGAGGACTGGCGACTCTATGTATTGTTTAAATTTATTTGCAGTTGCCTGTGCAAATTCTGGGCTGGTAATAACGAAAGGTTCTCCTCGTCCTATGTGCGCAATACCATCTATGATAAATCTATTGACTCCACTACCTATCCCAAATGCAAAGAAATTAGCATTACCAAGATTGTTCTCTATATACTCAAAAGTTTTTCGCTCTACACTTACATATCCATCTGATATAATTACAAAAGATCTCGAAGTAGATTCTTTTTTTGGTACTGCCATCGCATTTTTAATAGCATTGAGCATGTTAGTACCACCACCGCCACTTTGGTTATTTACGAGCTGAGTAGCTTGACTTATATTTTGTGGCGTTACTGATTGAGATTGAGGAAACATCATCTGATTATTGCTTTCAAATAGTAATACATTAAAACTATCCTCAGGCCTGAGTTGCCCTAATAGATTCCTCATCAGCTCTTTAGATACCTCAAGAGGAAATCCGTGCATAGAGCCAGATACATCTACTATAAAAATATATTCGCGTGGTACTATCTGATCTTGAGTTACCTTCTCTGGTGGCTCGATAATCGAGAGGAAAAATTTCTCATCACCATGATCATAAAAACTCGTCCCAGCCGTCACTTTAGCATCAGCCATGCTGTATTGAAATATAAAATCACGATTTCCCCCACCAGACTCAGTATTGTGTAGCGCTACTGACAGACTATTCTTGTCAGAAAAATCTATGTCTACTTTGTGAGAAATCGAGCCTGCTTTCTGAATGTGAATAGGAGAACTTAAGTTGATATCCATATCAAAACTGTATGGCGTCTTTGACCCAGCAGTAAGGTGAGGATTAGCTGTAAAGGGCTTTTGTGTTTTGCTCTCTCCTGTGTATCGAGGACCGACCACTGTAGGATATACAAAGGTATATTCTCCCTCCTCAGGTATCAGGAACTCATTGTAGCTCATCCTGATCTCAATCACATCACCTGGTAAAATATTTGCAACATTCATCTGAAAGACATTAGGGTTATGCTGCTCGAGTAAGCTGGCCCGTTTCCCTTCTTTCTTTGCTGTTTCATAGGCTTGACGAGCTTCTTGTTTCTCTTTAATTTTTGCTTTAATAATTCTATCTCCAATTTTCATCTCCATCGCATACACTGCAGACCTATTAGAAGCAGGAAATACATAAATCGCCTCTATCGGTACATCACTTGAGTTGGTATACTTTTGCTTGACCAGTACATCTGCAATCGGACCTACTATATTGGCTTCTACTGATGTAGATTCTAATACAAATTCTAATGGCTTGCCATCCTCTGTTTTTACTAAGAAGTAAGGAGATTCGGTTTTTTGATCTTCAGATTGTGCTTGGATAGCTGATAGTGTAAATAATAGTCCAAGCATCAGGAAAAAGTTTTTGATTTTCATAGCATTGTGTTTTTAGTGAATACAATCCAAAAATGCTAGCAAAAACAGGCTTTTAAGTTGCGGAACTAGTATCCGTATAAGTTTATCTATTAAGCGTATAACTATTTATGGTATTCGAATAGACTTAAAAACAATAGGTTTAATCTGCTTAGTCATAATAAAACAAAGCCCAATTAATTTACCTTTGCGGTCATCAAATTAAAATTCATCAATAGATATGAGTAATAATATATTAGCAGGTAAAAGAGGGATAATTTTTGGCGCTTTAGACGATCAGTCGATAGCTTGGAAAGTAGCAGAAAAGTGTGTGGAAGAAGGCGCCAAAATTACTTTAACTAACGCCCCTGTTGCAATGAGGTTTGGTAAGATACAGGAGCTGGGCAAAAAGATAAATTCGGAAATTATTCCTGCTGATGCCACTAGTCTGGAAGATTTAGAAAATCTTATTACACAATCAATGGATGTCCTAGGTGGTAAGTTAGACTTCATCTTACACTCCATCGGGATGTCGCTTAACGTTAGAAAGAAAAGAGGCTACACAGATATCAAGTACGAATGGATGCAGAAGACTTTTGACATTTCTGCTATCTCATTCCACAAAGTCATGCAAACTGCCTTTAAGCTAGATGCTGTTAATGACTGGGGGTCGATATTAGCACTGACTTACATTGCAGCTCAGAGAACTTTTCCAGATTACAACGAGATGGCTGAGTCTAAAGCACTCTTAGAGTCATATGCGAGGAGTTTTGGATTTCATTATGGAGATTCTAAAAAAGTAAGAGTAAATACTATCTCGCAATCCCCTACTTGGACAACTGCAGGGAGTGGTGTAAAAGGATTTGATGAGTTTTTTGGATATGCTGATAGAATGTCACCGCTTGGCAATGCCCCAGCAGAAGCGTGTGCTGATTATTGCGTTGCTATGTTTTCTGATTACACCAAGTATGTAACCATGCAGAATTTATATCATGATGGAGGTTTCTCTAATATGGGTATGAATCAAGCAGCCTTAAAGTCTGACCCCTCTGCATAAAGCAAAAAGTGTTTTTTCTCGTTATAGTAGTATGTACTTCTCACGCGGTATTTTATTTATAATTTTTTGCTGTGCACTCTTGAGTAATCTTGAGGCGCAAATAAATAGAAACCCTTTTGGAGAAGAGGAACGTCGGACGCGCCAAAGCCCTACCAGTAATTTCCCTATAGATACTTTTGAGATAGATACTACTATTTACAATCACTTCTCGATGTATGACGTGGAAGATAAAGTTCCTTTTAATGATACTACACTCACCGATTTTCACATCTATGACCCTGTTCGCAAAGGTGAGCTCTTTGGCGCTAGTCTAGGAAATCTTGGTTCGTCAGCACATCCACTTTTATATAATGTCGCATATCAGAGAGGCGTAAATTTTGGATATGATAATTACAACTACTATCGGATTGAGCGAGAAGATGTTAGATGGTATGATGTTAATAGAC
Organism: uncultured Saprospiraceae bacterium; assembly: GCA_937929885.1. Lineage (GTDB taxonomy): Bacteria > Bacteroidota > Bacteroidia > Chitinophagales > Saprospiraceae > CALFUQ01. The sequence continues at coordinate 3,414 of CALFUQ010000016.1, read as the reverse complement.
CTTTCTCAGACTTTTACTTTAGTCCTATTGATGGGCAGCAAAACTTTATTGTAAAGGCAAAGTTTAGTCGAAGCTTTGCAGATAGTATAAGCTTTAATCTAGATTATCAGCGGATCAACCAAGACGGATTTTATGCTAATCAGTTTGCTAAATCTACCTACCTGGCCACAGGTATTAGAATCCTAAGAGACAAGACTGATACTTATATCCTTGGAATATTAAATGCTAACAACGAAACACACAATGGAGGAATCAGCGATAGAGCTGAACTGCAAGATCCTTTCAATAATTTCAGAAGTACGATAGATATTAATCTCGATGGTTCTAATACTAGGAACAATAATTTAGAATTATCAGTTAACAACTATTATCATCTAAAAAAATCTGAGACTAGCGACACTAAATTAAGCATAAGGTATGAGTTTGCTATTGAGAATGGAGCTTATAAGTTTTATGATGAGTCTTATACTTCTTCTGATTCACTATTCTACGATCCCTATGCTATTGATAGTCGAGGAGTTAGGAATAGGATAGGATATTTCCATTTAGAAAATGGCTTGTATTTGAGATTAGATCGTAAGGCTTTAAAATTTCACGGTGGCATCGTGCATGACTTTTATAACATAGACCAAGAACCTAGAGAATTTAAAAAGAACAACGTATTCCTTAAAGGAGATGGACAACTTACAATTCTTAAAGGCACTCAGCTAGATGTCAAGGGACACTTGGGGCTAGCTAGTAACGCTGGAGATCTTTGGTTAGAGGCCAAAGCTAATCTCGATCTGAAAACTATAGGAACATTAAGTGGGGGTTTAAAAATCTATAGATACGAACCTACTATTCTCCAGCAGCAAGTATTTTTTAACTCTTTTGAATTTTGGAATAATAGTTTTGCAAAATTAAATGGTACAGGATTTTTTGCTGAGTACAAGAACAACAAACTAGGATTCAGTGCTAAGGCTTCTGTAGATGCTATGAATAATGCAGTTTTCTTCAATGAAGCTAAAGTTCCTCAGTTATTAGATGGGGTTTTTACAGCCTCACGCCTTTTGCTGACAGAGCAGATTAAATTAGGACCACTCCACTTTAACAATACGGCAGGCTTACAATCCTTTAGTGATAATATCTATAATCTACCACAATGGTTAACTGAGCATAACTTATACATCGAGGGTAAAATATTTAAGCAAAGAATGCTTGCTAGGTTAGGCTTTGACCTTAGGTTAATGGAATCTTATAATCCCGCGGCATTCGCACCTGAGCTAGGCGTATTTTATCAACAATCTAATATTCAAGAAGATCTATTTAAAATGTTAGATGGATATATATCATTCAAGATTGACAGATTCAGGTTTTTTACACGATTTGAAAACCTCAATTTCTTATTCCTTGATGATATAAATTACTTAACTCCAGACTATCCACAATTCGATTTCAAAATTAGGATAGGAGCTGCTTGGCAAATAAAAGATTAGCGAATTCCATAATTATGAAATCCGCTAATCTTATAAAAAGTCTATTGGGATAGCCTCTCTAAATTATATTCAAATGTAACTTGAATATTATAATTCGTAATTCGGTTCGAGGACATTTGCCTCTTTTTCTGAGTAGAAATTTTCTATTATACCTGTGATTTCTTTTGGATCATCTATGATAGGAATCATATCTAGATCTTTAGGACTAATATTACCTTGCTGCTCTAGCATCACCTCTTTAATCCAGCCTTTAAGTCCACTCCAAAACTCGCTTCCTACTAAGATTACTGGTACCTCAGTTATCTTTTTAGTTTGCATTAAGGTCAATACTTCAAACAATTCGTCCATCGTCCCATACCCTCCTGGCAATACTACAAATGCTTGTGCGTACTTAACAAACATAACCTTACGCACAAAGAAATATCTAAAATCTAGATTCTTATCAGGATCGATATATGGATTATGTGATTGCTCAAAAGGCAGGTCTATATTTAATCCTACAGATATACCATTATTATCATGAGCTCCCTTATTTGCAGCTTCCATAATACCTGGGCCACCACCTGATATTACTCCAAATCCTTCCTCTGTCAATTGCTTAGCGCAATCTACTGCCAGTTGGTAGTATTTGTGATCGGGCTTCGTTCTAGCCGATCCAAAAATTGAAATACACGGTCCTATTCTGTTTAATCTTTCAAAGCCTTCTACAAACTCTGCGATTACTTTAAACATCGTCCATGAGTTTTCACCCTTTATCTTACTCCACTGCTTCATCATTCTCTTTTCCTTTCCAGTCATTTCTTTTTTCTTTTTGTCTTCTTTTAATTATTATGCTGATATGCTTTTGTATTTATCAAATTCTTTCGTCACATAATTCTGTAAACTCTTAAGATCTCCAAACTGCTCAAATAAATCTTGGATGCTTGACTTGTTAGCACTTGATGGCACTACATAGTCAGTTACTTCTTTCTTGGTTATAGTTTCTTCACTTAGGATGATAAGACGCTCCACTACGTTTCTAAGTTCTCTAATGTTACCAGTCCAGTTCAGCTTTTGTAGTTCTTTCATTGCTCCAGGAGCGAACTTCTTTTTAGCTATTCCGTAATCTTTACAGATATTATCATTAAAATGCTCTACCAACAACGGGATGTCATCTAACCTTTCATTTAATGACGGCACACTGATAATGATGACCGCAAGCCTATGATAAAGATCCTCTCTAAATCTTCCTCTAGTAATTTCTGCTCTTAAGTCTTTATTGGTTGCAGCTACGATTCTGACATCTACTGATATCTCTTTGTCTCCTCCTACTCTTGTTATTTTACTTTCTTGCAGTGCTCGCAGTACTTTAGCTTGAGCAGATAGGCTCATATCTCCTATTTCATCAAGAAAAAGTGTACCTCCATTTGCTTGTTCGAATTTACCTACACGTTGTTTAATAGCGGAAGTAAATGCTCCTTTTTCGTGGCCAAATAATTCACTTTCAATTAACTCAGATGGTATCGCAGCACAATTGACCTCGATAATCGGTCCATCTTTTCTGTTACTCTTTGTGTGTACCCATCTTGCTACTAATTCTTTACCTGTACCATTTTTACCATTTACTAGAATCCTAGCTTCAGTTGGTGCTACTCTGTCAATCGTGTTTTTTATAAATGAGATGGCCTCTGATGTACCTACTATTTCTTGGGTTTTTGTTTTCTTAACACGCTTCTGGAGTACTTTCTTTTCTACGATTAGGAGAGATTTGTCTAATGCATTTCTAAGGGTAATAAGTAATCTATTAAGATCTGGCGGCTTCTGGATATAATCAAACGCTCCTTTTTTCACTGCCTCTACTGCTGTATCTATATTACCATGACCAGAGATCATAATCACAGGGATATCCGACGCTATGGTCTGTACCTTCTCGATAGCTTCCATGCCATCCATTTTAGGC
>CALFUQ010000015.1 GCA_937929885.1 uncultured Saprospiraceae bacterium | reverse complement strand
AAAGGTAAATGATTACCACTTCATGAACACTGAAATCTATTGGGAGGAGAATTCTAATAGAATCTCTAACTTCTTCACTTTCATTGTTAGCCTATTCCATTTCTTTGCGCTGAGATCTGTGATCATGATATTCCTAGCTAGCTCTTTATCACTAGCAGGAGGATTAAAATGGTTTGGTCTATTCCTAGCAATGTTAATCTCTGTCTTTGCTTTCTCTTTCTTAAGCGACCAATTCCAACTAATCATAACCAGATGCACTTTAAAATATTCAATCGATGATGAGGGTATAAATTTTAGTTATTGGTTTGGGAAGAATGAAAAAGTAACCATTCCATTTGAATCCATTCTGGGAATTTACCCAGTTAGGTTGAAGGATAACTTTGTTACCAACAAACTGTACTTCCATTTAAACCCATTAATCGATGTTCGAGATTATTTAGCATTCACCGATGATGAGTTACACATGATTTGCTTTGACGATATTCAAGAGATCGAAGTAGTGCAGGAAATATTAACAGACAAAATCAAACAAACTGATCGAATAGATATAAATCTTCGACAAAAAGAAAAACAAAAAAATACTGAGAAATTTTCTCTATTACTTAATGGTGTTGCTCTCGCTTATTTATTCCTTTCCTTTTTCCTATTGCTAAGCATAATTGATAGGTTCGCTTTAGAGCCTAAGATTCTGGAAGATCGTGTTGTCGAAATAAAACACCTATACTATGAGAAAGGAGGAAATTCTTATGGACTCCGCGCCTACACTAACAATGGTTATCGCTTTGATGCCATAAAAACTAGTCAGATGCCAGATGAACCACTTACCTTGAATGTCAGTCCAATCTTAAACTATGTCACAAGAGCAAGTAAAGGGGATAGCGTATACTTTGAAAGTGTCAACTTTAACGGATTAAAGGAAGTCAGTACTGTGATTTGTTCTTTGTTGCTTTTATTTTGTAGTGTATACTTAGTTCGCAAAGGTGGTGTAATACCTCTTCAGGATGCGCTATTCTTTTTGATTTTTCCAATAGTGCCTCTGGTGATTACTTATTATATTTGATGAACTTTTCAACTCCTGTAGTAATATCATATTGACCTTCTAAATTCCAACTTTACATCTAATATACCTTGAGCTATTTATGAAAAAAATTATTGTTTGGATTTTAGGAACTGCCTTAACTTTTGTTGGTCTTAGTAAACTTAATGCTCAAGAAGACGGCCTAAGGTTGAGAGATGAGTATCAGTACAATATTAGCCGCACACAAGAATCTATCAATGTAGATGGACAGCTTAATGAAGCCATCTGGCAACAAGCACAAAAGGCAACAGATTTTTTCTATATCACTCCAATCGACAATAAGCAAGTAGAACAAATTGATCAGACCGATGTGATGATGACCTACGATGATCGCAATATCTATGTAGCTGCAATTTGTCGAGGAGAACCACCTTTCTTAGTTACGTCACTGAAGCGAGATGGAAACAGCTTTTGGGATGGTGATACTTTTATGGTATCCTTTGACCCTGGTAACGAACGGACTAATGGGTATGGCTTTGCTACTAATTCTGCAGGCGTACAATTTGATACTGAGCTAGCTGGCAACTTAGGCACTCGTAATGGTGGTGGTAGTAGTGGTTTTAATAGAGCATGGAATAATAAGTGGAGATGCGAAACTAAAGTATATGGCGATCACTATGTCATCGAGATAGCTATTCCATTTAAAACCCTTAGATATGGAACTAGCAAAACTTGGGGCGTGCAATTTAACCGAGGTAATGCTAAGTCAAATACTTTTCAAGCATGGACTCCTGTGCCTAGACAATTCTTTGGGCCTGACCTTGGGTACAATGCTTCACTCATATGGGATGAAGTACCTAAAAAAGCAAAGAGCAATATTGCAGTGATACCATACATCCTTACTTCGACATCTAAAGATATAGAAGCAGGTACACCATCTGACGAAAATTTTGATTTTGGTGCTGATGCTAAAATTGCAGTGACTAGTAGTCTCAACTTAGACGTGACAGTTAACCCAGATTTCTCTCAAGTAGATGTGGATCAGCAAGTCACCAACCTATCAACGGTAAATATTAGATTCCCAGAGCAACGTATTTTCTTTGTTGAGAATAGTGATATTTTTTCTGATTTCGGGATACCACCGATGCGACCTTTCTTCTCTAGAAAAATAGGACTTAGAGAAGATGGCTCTTCTATCCCCATACTTTATGGCACTCGACTTACAGGCAACTTAACGAAAGACACAAGAATTGGTTTAATGAATTTACAGACTAAATCTGTCGAGGAAGAACCAGGAAATAATTATAGTGCACTAGCATTTAACCATAGACTATTTGGGCGATCTGTGGTCAAAGGTTTTTTTCATAATCGGGTTGGTTATAGCGATGGCGGATTTGTAGAGGGAGACTACAGCCGCAGAGCAGGATTAGAATTAGACTATCGATCTCAGAACGGATACAATCGATTTGCAGGTGCTTATAGCTTATCTTTTGGTGAAGGGATCAGAGATAAAAATGCATACTTCCATACCCTTGCTCAGCTAGGAAATCAAAACTTTCGTTTCTATATTAATATCGCTGGCATCGGCAAAAACTACTCTGATGATATGGGTTTCATACAGCAGCAAAATCAATATGATGCAGTAGCAGAGGAGACTATTCAGATTGGTTATGATCACCTATACTCAAGTACGACTTATAGTATCTTCCCTAACAATGACAAGATTAATACCCATGTATTCTCTATGGAACACATAGGAGATATGGAGCGAGTCCAAAATCAAATCTTTAATTATACAGTTAGGTTGGGTTATGAAATGGCTCTGGCAAACACAAGCAGATTTAGCGTAGGAATTAACCCGACTTACAGAAGATTACTTTACCCGTTTACCTTCACTGATAATCCATTACCTGCCAAAGAATATAGTTGGACAGAATTCGAATTGGAGTATCAATCTGATGTGAGGAAAAATTTAAGTTATGCGATTGGTGGAGGCATTGGAGGTTTCTATAGCGGTACCCGTAAAAATATATCTGCAGAATTAAATTACAGACAGCAACCGTGGGGTAATTTTGGATTTACATTCGAAGCTAACGAACTTACTTTCGATGAAGAGTTTGGCAACTCTACCCTACTATTGATTGGCCCTAAGTTAGAGCTCAATTTTAATCGAGATTTATTTTGGACTACATTCTTTCAGTATAATACTCAGTCTGATAATTTTAATATCAACAGCCGTATCCAGTGGAGATTCCAACC
>CALFUQ010000014.1 GCA_937929885.1 uncultured Saprospiraceae bacterium | reverse complement strand
ACCAAGAAAAAATCAGACTACTATTATTCAGGAATTTTAGATGGCACTATGATATTGTCACCTGTTATGGTTTACTTTCTAAGTTAGAGCTATATCCTATTCGCCATCTAACAAATCTGGGCGTCTTTCTTTGGTTCGCTTAACAGCTGCATCATACCGCCAGTCTTCTATTTTTTTATCATGACCTGAGAGTAATACATCAGGCACTTTCCAGCCTTTAAAATCAGCAGGCCTAGTGTATATAGGTGGTGCTAATAAATCATCTTGAAAAGAATCAGAAAGCGCAGAACTCTCATCATTAAGTACGCCAGGTATAAGCCTCCCTAACGAATCTACAAGCACTAAAGCAGCGAGCTCACCTCCAGACAATACATAATCTCCTATCGATATTTCCATGGTGATATAGTGTTCTCTAATACGCTCATCGATACCTTTGTAATGGCCACATATCAGCATGAGGTTTTGGTGGAGTGATAACTTGTTAGCTAGACCTTGTGTCAGCAAGTCTCCATCAGGTGCCAGATATATGATTTCGTTATAATCTCGCTCTGCCTTGAGCTTATCAATCATTTGGCTCAATGGCTCCGGCATAAGGACCATACCTGCTCCTCCTCCATATTGATAGTCATCTATCTGCCTATAGTTACCAGTCCCAAACTCTCTTAAATCGTGTACAGCTACAGAAAGCAAGTCTTTATCCTGTGCTCTCTTTAAGATAGAATGCTCTAAGGGTGACGCTAATAAATTAGGTACACAACTGATAATATCGATATGCATGAATCGAGAACTACTAGTTGATAGCTATCAACTCAATCTCAAATATCAAAGCCGAGAATGCCTTAATCGCAGGTCCAGCAGCTCGTTCTCCGTAAGCAAGGTTATATGGAGCAAAAATCCTCCACTTCTCTCCTGCTTTCATAAGTGGTAGTGCTTCTTGCCATGCTTTAATTACATTTCTTAAGGGGAAACTTATCGGCTCTCCTCTTTCTACAGAGCTGTCAAAAATAGTCCCATCAATCAATGTACCATGATAGTGCGTAGTTACCTCGCTATCGAGTGTAGGGTATACTTCTGGTACTCCTGCAGGTGCAGCGCTAATTACTTCATACTGCAATCCACTAGGGAGAATGTGTACGTCTACTTTTTTTGCGTTTTCTTGGAGGAATTTCTCTCCTGCTAATTTATTTTCCATGCCTGCTTTGTTTCTGAGTTTGCTTAAATGATTTTTAAAAAGATTATCAGCTTCTATCTTATCGACACTTAATGGTGTGCCATCTAAAACATTCTGCACCGCTTGACCTAGCATAAAAGGATCTACTCCTTTCACACCTTCCGCTTTTATATTTTGCGCTAACACAACACCTATACTGTAGCTTAAACTATCCTCATAACTATTCAAAACAATTTTTTGAGCGCTAAGCTGTAGTGTTGCAAATAATAAAACAATAATTGATAAAGACTTCACATCTATTTTTTTAGTTCACAATAATATTTGTAGAAATAAGGAATAGTTTCTATTCCTCTATAAAAGTTAAATAGCCCAAAGTGTTCATTAGGGGAATGGATATCATCTGAATCTAGACCAAAACCTAGCAAAACAGACTTGACACCAAATACTTTTTCGAATAGTGCTACAATAGGTATACTACCTCCTGATCGCTGAGGTAGTGGTTTTTTACCAAACGTCTTCTCCATAGCTAACGCTGCTGCCTTGTATTCTGGCGTATTAGTTGGTGTTACTGCTGGGGTACCACCATGATGAGGCTTAACCTTAACTGTAACTCCTGGTGGAGCTATTTTTTTAAAGTGCTTGGTAAATAATTTTGTAATAGTTGCTGAATCCTGATTAGGCACAAGACGCATACTGATCTTAGCAAATGCTTTAGATGGCAGGACTGTCTTGGCTCCTTCACCAGTATAGCCGCCCCACATCCCGTTAACATCTAGTGTAGGTCGTATAGAAGTACGCTCCAACGTTGTATACCCCTTCTCCCCTTTTACATCTTTAATCTTAAGATCTTTCTTATACTGATTCAGTGAGAAAGGTGCTTTGTTCATCTCTTTTCTTTCCTTGGCACTTACCGTCTTTACATCTTTGTAGAAACCTGGTATTGCAACCTTACCATTCTTATCATGCATCGATGCAATCATGTCACAAAGGATATTACACGGATTAGCTACTGCTCCACCATAAACACCTGAATGTAAATCTCTATTCGGACCAGTTACTTCTACTTCTAAGTAGCTGAGCCCTCTAAGACCTGTAGTAATCGATGGAACATTGTTGGCGATGATAGATGTATCAGATAGTAATACTACATCGCATGCTAGCATCTTCTTATATTCTTTACAGAATATTCCTAGATTATCAGACCCTACCTCTTCTTCTCCTTCTATCATAAACTTGACATTGCAAGGCAAAGAGTCTGTAGCTATCATACTTTCGAAAGCCTTAAGATGCATATACATCTGACCTTTATCATCGCACGCTCCTCTCGCGAATATTGCCCCCTTAGGATGCAACTTAGTCTTTTTAATCACTGGTTTAAATGGAGGCGAATCCCATAACTCTAACGGATCAGGTGGTTGTACATCGTAGTGTCCATAGACTAGGATGGTAGGCAATGACTTGTCTACTACCTTTTCACCATAGACTATTGGATGCCCTTCAGTCTCATAGAGTTTTACTTTTTTTGCACCTGCAGATTTTAACTTACTAGCTACAAATTTTGCAGTCTTTCTAACATCTTTATTGTACTTACTATCCGCACTAATAGATGGAATCTCTAATACCTCAATTAGCTCATCGAGAAATTTTTTCTTATTAGACTTAATATAGTCTTGAACTGCTTTCATAAATCTTTTATAAATTTTTATTTAAAAACTCTTTAAGCTGAGTGTCATTAATATCCTTTTTAAGTTTACCTCCTGTAGTAAAGGATATTGCTCCTGTCTCTTCAGATACGATTAAAGTTGCCACATTAGCAATCTCTGAAATACCTAAAGCTGCTCTATGTCTCAACCCATATTTATTTGATATATCAAGCTTACTTGTTACAGGCAGTATCACACTTGCTCTTACTATCCTATCTCTATTAACTACCAAAGCTCCATCATGAAGAGGTGCATTCTTAAAAAATATGTTATTTAATAAAGGAGCTGATAGTTCTGCATCAATCTTGACTCCTGAGGAATTAAGATGACTGCTCCCCGTGTCCCGATCAAAAACTATGAGCGCACCAGTATTTGTTTTACTAAGATGCTTTATTACCTGAAAGACTGCATCAACATGAGGGCTTACCTCTCTATCATCTTCTGAAGAATCTCCGAAAAATCGATTAAGAAAACTCATCCTTCCTTTCAAAGTAGTATCTCCTAGAAGAAGAAGAAATCTCCTAACCTCCTGCTGGAACACTATAATCAAAATCAATACCCCATATGCAAAGAACCTTCCCAATGCTAAAGTTAGAAGCTTCATTTCTAATACTCCGACAAGCCACCAAACTGCAGATAGTGCAAGTACTCCTATAAATATTGTGAAGCCAATTGTACCTCTAAGTAGTTTATATACTCTATATACTAGATAGGATACTATAATAATATCAACGATATCCCATATCCTAACAGGAAAATCTCCAATGGTAAATATTACAAAATCTATTACTTGCCTCATTAGCGATTGACAGGGATATTTACATCTTCATTCATACCATTAAAAATTCTAACTTGGTTATCAGTCATTAATGTATTTGATGTCTTGTTAAATCTGTAAACCAGTAGTTTCATTTTGCTATTTATAAGACATTAAACCTAACAAACATAGTGGAGTTAGTATCTGAAATAGTCTAATATTAACCTCATTTAGCATATGTTTATGATTTCAAGATTGCTACAAGATTTATTTCTTGATATATTTGGATATCAATCTTGAGTAGGAAAGGCTAATATCTTTAAAATTTACACCAAAATTAACCTAAAAAGGTGATTAAACCACTAATAATAATAGTTCTAAGCTGTCTTTCCTTAATAGCTCTCCCACTTCATTCTCAGAAGGTTGTTACCGCTCAAAATGGAGAAAAAATAATTATTAATCCGGATGGTACATGGTCAGAGTTACCTGAGACTACACAAGTCAATAAAGACTCAATAGATGTAATTGCTAAGGATGAAGTAAAGGTCGCTGCTCACATGGCTTACGTAGATATAGAGCAAAATGATTACAAGCTACTGAGAGCTGAAGTTTTACAACGATTCGAAGATCTAAAAGCTAAACAGTTCAAGAATAAAAACAATATCAAAGTTGTAAAAGACGAAATCAAGAAAGCTAAAAAGGAAGAACGTGATGCGTTAGCACTAAGAAGTTTAGAAGAAAGGAAGCTACAGTACTACCTTAGTGAATACGATTTAGAAAAAGAGATGGACGCTTTAAAGCCATTTAAGATATCAATAGACAGAATAGACAATCAAGGTTTTGACTCCATGCAGTATAACACGCTCAAACATAATTATACAGCTGTTGCTGGTAATAGTTATGCCGTTTTAAGTCAAGATACGAGTAACCCTACTGAGAATACTCAAACTAATAATAGTCCTAACACAAGTAAAGCTCCAATAGCAAAGCCAGTCAGAGCAATGACAGAAGCAGAGATATTAGATAGAGATATCAAAAGGGAGTTAGCCTTCTACACATTTGAGACCGACAATAATGATGTCCTTAGAAATCCACCAGAAGTAAAATGTAAGGTAAAACAAAAAGGGATTGACAAAAGAACTAGAAAAGAGAGGACTGAAATGGAAGCTGGATATTTATTTGGCTATACTCATCCTAACATCAAGAGCTACTTCAAAGAAAAGGACTACTTGAATGCTTATGCTAAACTATCTAAAGTTGGAGGATTATACTACCTATCCTTAGAAGTGCGTATCTCATCTATAAAAGCAAATAAGACCTATGGCTCACTTGACAAAGGAAGTGGCATCAGGATCAAGCTCATCGATGGAGAGACAGTAAATCTATATAACATTACTGCTGCAACAGGATTCATAGAACCACTTACAGGTAACACGATATATCAGACTAATTATCCTATGGAAAAAGCTGAGTTTAAGAAGCTATCTAAAACCGAGCTAGACAAGATGGGATTCATCTGGAGTACAGGATACGAAGAGTATGAGATATATGAGGTTGATTTCTTAATCAATCAAGCTGAGTGCCTTAAAAATTCATAACATTGGCGAAGACGAAACTTGGTCTTGAGCTACCTACTGATCCTAGATGGGTCAACCTTACAGAGAAAAGCTTAGAAGATATTCTTACTGATCACGCATACTGTGAGCAAAAGGCAGCTACATCTGGAATCTCCTTAATCACAAACTATCCTGATCGTGCAGAATTGGTAGATGAGATATCTCCAATAGTCGCAGAAGAATGGGGACACTTTAGAATGGTAGTAAAGGAACTCCGTAAGCGAAATCTTACCCTAGGGTACCAACGTAAAGACTTATATGTAAATGCCCTTATTAAATTTCAAGAAAAGGGAGGCTCAAAAGAGGATAGATTACTGGAAAAACTCTTAACCTTTGCTCTGATAGAAGCTAGAAGTTGTGAGCGATTTAGATTGTTATCAATAAATCTTAAGGAGCCAGACCTCCAGAAATTTTATCATCATTTTATGGTTTCAGAAGCCGGGCATTATAAGCTGTTTTTAAAATTAGCTAAGTTATATTTTGATGAAGATAGAGTGAAAGCTAGATGGCAAGAATACTTAGAATTTGAAGCAGAGATGATTAAGGGATTAGAAGTCAGAGGAGATCGGATGCATTAATGCAATGTCTATTATTTTAACTGCTTTTTACTAGACATAAAAAAAGCGATGTAGACTACTCCACACCGCTTTAAAATAATACTCAAAGTTTTATTAGTTTCTTTTCAATCGTTCAAGGATTCCGTTGTTATCTATAACTATTTCTGCATCAGTGTAGCCTCTATTTTCTGCTTTTCTAAGTGCAGATTGTGCTTGATCTAATGTGTTATATCCACTTAGTATAAATATCGTCCATGATCCTTTAGACCATTGCTCTATCGACCCTAGATCTTTTACTTCTTCTACATCAAACCAAAGTGGATCTTCATATGCTGCTAATCTCACTTTATAATTACTTCCCGTAGTGCTGTTATTCGTTTCATATGATACGACTGATGAATCATTGGAAGAGTTAGCATTAAAAGAATCAGAAGATCTCACTAACTCCATATCAGAATCATTCATCGGCTCGTTTGTGATGAATGCATCTCTGTAACCCATGTTCTTCACTTTTCTCAGCACATCATCTGCTTCGAACCTATCATTATAGTATCCTAGTTTAATTTTGGTAGCTCCAGTCTTGTAAAACTTATACAGGTTACCATATTGTAGTAATCCACTATAGGGATCTACACTTCCTCTAGAGTGCTGTAAGGCAGCTAGCTGGATAAAAAATACTGAATTGTTAGAATTGATTATCTCACCGAAAGATATTTTTCTAGCTCCATACAAAGATTGAGATGAAAAATCTGTAAAAGTATTAGTACCAGTTAGCTTACTAATTACTTCCATTTCTGTCTTTTGAGTTACTGGTGTAGCTGTGGCTGTTGCCATACTCTTATTAGTAGCGACATCAGTCACCATTCCTGGTTTAGGCTGATTTATAACCCTAGCCTCTGGCATATTAGCTTCTACATCTACGACAGCTAATTCTATAAACTCTTTCTTACTTGCTACATAGATATCATCATTACCTCTCCCTCCCATTCTGTTAGAAGTAAAAAACATTTCACCAGAGTACTGATTCATTGTAAAGTAATAATCATCTCCTGGAGAGTTAATTCCTTTACCCATATTCTCAGCAAATGACCAATTGCCATCCTTAACTTGACTTTTGAAAATATCATAACCACCTAAACCTTGTTGGTAGTCAGAAGAGAAGTATAGAGTACCTTCATTTAAGAAAGGTGTAATTTCATTTCCTTGAGAGTTAATAGATGGACCTAAATTTTCAGGTCTTGTCCATTCTCCATTTTTTAAGTAACACACGTAAATATCAAATCCACCAAAACCTCCTAACTTATTAGAAGAAAAGTATAGTGCTGAACCTCCAAAACTAAGGTGCGGAAAAGCAGTAGAATAATCTGAACCATTAAATGGGAAAGGCTTTTCTAATTCGAAATCTCCGTTTTCATCAACTAAAGCATAAAAAATACTCATGTTTTCTTCATCATGATATACCTGCTTGTATCCATTGATAAAACTATTCTTCGTATATGCTACCATCCTATCATTAGCCGAGTAGCTAAGTGGACCAATACCGTACATCTCCTTAATTTGAGATCTTAATTTTTCAGTTCCTGTATTATTTTCATTTTCTATCAAAAGTACGTTACCAGTTTTTGCAGACGCTTGATTGGCTTCGGGAGTATTTTCATATGAACAAAAAACAAGTAAATCATTAAAAAATGAAACTCCGAAATCTGATGACTTCGTATTAAATTTCATCATCTGGATTCTATACTGATCTTGTTGCTCTAATAGTTGTTTAGCATAATCACAACTCTGTACGTAGTGATTGCTTACATTTTCGTCTATAGTCGCAAATTGCTGATATACCTTTTGAGCTCTATCATAAAGACCCACATTTTTTAAAGTATGGGCATAGTTGATAACCATGTCATTAGAGTACTGTGAGTTAGTCACAGAAGCTTTATCGTACCAACTAATTGCCTCAATGAACTGGTTAGTTAATCTATAAGACTCAGCAAGCTTTAATTTGACTTCATTGTTGCCTGGATCTTCATTAACAACTTGTAGATAATTAGTGATTGCTTGATCATATGCCCTTAAATCAAATTGTTTATTTGCTTTCTTGAGCAAACTTTGCCCCATAAGCGAGGTTGTGGCAAATAGTACCACCAAAATAGCAGTAAAATGTAGTTTTTGCATTGTAGTTAACTTACTTTGAGTAATATATTACATATATATCTATGTAAAAATTCCTGCAATATAGTCATTAATACATTACAACAATAAATAATATGATTATAAAAATACATATTAAAACATTTTAACATTTATAACCCATTGAGGCTTTAAAAGACTAAAAAGGCACTTATTGAGCCTACTTACTTACCACTATAAGGGAAAATCTCTATATTGGAATTAGATGATGTTATGCAAGAAAGCTTCTTTACTAGTTCTGATTATTATCCCTATTTTCTGCTGTTCAGTTCTAAATAGCCAGTCTCTAAATCATAGACAAGGTGAAGTATTAATCAAGGTAGGGTCAGGTGTTACAAATAGTGCGATTGATAAGTTTATAAAAAAATCGATAAGTCCTGATTTGGATTTCAAGCTAACGCAGGTTACCGATAGACCTCTTAATATCTGGAAAATTACTGTAGATTATAAAAGCAAATCTGAGACAAGCCTATTGAAGAGTCTTGAAAGAGAATCATTTTTTGAAGCTTGTCAACTAAATCATATTATAAGGAAAAGAGTGATACCTAATGATCCTGAGTTTGATCGATTGTATCACTACATAAATACTGGACAAAATAGCGGAATACTAGATGCAGATTATGATGCGGAAGAAGCATGGAATCTTACTACTGGTGGAACCACTGCGAATGGCGATGAGATTGTAGTAGCAGTCATTGATGATGGATTAGACGGGGACCATGAAGACCTAATGGATAATATCTGGGTGAACACAGCAGAGATAAGAGATAACGGTATAGACGACGATAACAATGGGTACATAGATGATTATTTCGGCTGGGATAGTGATAGAGATAACCCTGATATTTTTGACGAAGGTGGCCATGCGGTTCCGCTGTTTGGTATCATAGGAGCCAAAGGAAATAACAGTAGAGGTGTTGTTGGTGTTAATTGGGATGTGAAGATGATGGTGGTTCAAGGCGGAGGAGATCAGGCCTCGACAATTGCTGCTTACTCCTACCCTTTCAAGTTTCGTGAGCTTTATAACCAGACCAACGGTGAAGAAGGTGCATTCGTAGTAGCTACCAATAGTTCGTTTGGAATAGATAAGTTATTTCCAGAAGATGCTCCGCTTTGGTGTGATTTTTTTGATGTGTTAGGTAGTGTAGGAATATTGAGTTGCGGAGCTACTGCAAATGAAAATTTTAATGTTGATGAAGTTGGAGATATTCCATCTACTTGTGAGAGTGAGTATTTCATAGGAGTTACCAATCTTGATAATCGTGAAGAGAAAGTATTCCAAGCTGGCTACGGCAAGAAATCAATTGATCTTGCAGCTTTTGGTGAAGATATCTACACAACCTCTATTGACAATAAGTACGGCACCAGTTCTGGGACAAGTGAAGCGACCCCATTTGTTACTGGCCTTATTGCATTAATGTATAGTCTCGATTGCCCTCTATTAGCAGACTTGGCTATGACTGACCCACCTGCTGCAGCTACTCTCGTAAAGAATGCTCTACTTACAAGCACACAAGAGGTGCCTTCTCTTGAAGAACTAACGGTTACAGGAGGTAGAATGAATATGAACACAGCATTGACCTTACTATCGAGTGTTTGTGATGATTGCGGGACGATAATAACGCAAGAAATTTCAAATAGAACCGACACCCAAGTAGAAGTCGTATGGGAATCAGGCAATGGTAATACTGGTACTAATATCAGATGGAGAGCAGAAGGGTCCACAAATTGGAGTACAATGAATAATGTTAATTCCCCATTTATTATCAATGGATTATCTGCCTGTAATCAGTATGAATACCAATTTCAATCAGTATGCGGAGGTAATAATATTGATTGGGGGCCGAGCTTCAATTTTGCTAG
>CALFUQ010000013.1 GCA_937929885.1 uncultured Saprospiraceae bacterium | reverse complement strand
CCATGTTTGATAACCAGATCCACATCGCTGAGTAGATTTACCCAACGGGTTACATCTCCTTTCACTGCGATGATATCTGCAAACTTACCTTCACTAATCGTCCCATATTTATCATCTACGCCCATTGCTTTAGCAGGCCAATAAGTAGCAGCTTTGATAGCATACATAGGATCGATACCAAACTCATTTACCCAAACGTCTATTTCATTCCAAGTTGATTGGCAATGAAACTTCATAGGGATACCACTATCTGTGCCGATCAATAACACTACACCTGCGTCTATGAGTTGCTCTACCTTTCTTTGTAAAGTTGGTCTTCTGCTAGGTGTGAGTTGGAAGTAGGGGAGTCTACCTGGGTGTTGAATCGATCCTTCTATATCATCGATAATATCTTGTGGCAGTCCTTGGTGCCAGCAATTATTATCCAGCATTTCCGGATTGTCTCTTACATATTCATAGTTGTATAGACCTTCGACAGTAGGAGTCCAGAATAATGGTCCAAGATTCATTTGAGCAGTTCTTTCTTTAATCATCTCCATGACATCTGCAGGATACTCTGGTGCTGAGGATAAACCAGTATGTTCAAAACAATCGACTCCTGCTTTCAAACCCATTCTGATTTCTTCAGGACGATGAGAATGAGCTACGACATCTAAGTTGTGCTTATGAGCTTCATCAACTACTGCTTGGACTTGCTCCATAGTCATCTGATCTTGATCAACTAACTTAATGCAATCGACTCCTGCATCTGCTAACTTTTTAACGTGAGCTCTTGCTTCCTCTGTGCTACTTACTCCCCATCGGTATCCTTGTGTTCCAGGGTAGGGCTCGTGCTGGATAAATGGTCCCGACATGTACATGGTTGGGCCAGGAATTTCTCCATTGTTTATCCTATCCCTTACGGAAATGCTTACATCTAATGGGGCACCCAAATCTCGGGCACTAGTAATACCAGCATTCAAAAGTTGCAGGGCAGATGCTGGCATAATGACATCACCCATCTGATCCATGTAGGTAGGATGCCAGTGAGCATAATCGCTGTGTCCATTAATCATTAAATGGACGTGCATGTCCCAGAGCCCTGGCAAGACACTCATTCCTTCGGTAGAAATTATTTCTGCCCCCTCGGGGATTATTGTATTTCCTTGATGACCTACTTTAGTGATGATATCATCTTCTACGATTATCACACTGTTATAGACTGGCTTACCGCCAAAACCATCGATAAGGGTTCCTCCGACTAGAGCTTTGGTTTGGGAGGTGCCAATAGTTACAGTAAGTAAAAATGAAATTAAAAAGAACAAGTGTTTCATAACTGTAAGTTTACTTTAAGCTAATGAAGACTGAGGAGTAATCAAAAGCAAAAGTTATAATATCATGCTGTCGTATTTTGTTTGCACTTTTCCACCTGCGCAAAGTTCCAGCATTTTAAGGGAGACTAGGAGGGTCTTTTTTCACGGACTCCCATGCTATAGGACTTACATCATCATGATCAAGGACTCGAGTACCATCTCGATCTATTTTCATCACCAAGCCACAAGCAGGATCAGGACAGATAATTCGCGAGTCTGTTTCCATCCAGTCAGCTGCATGGTTTTTACGCTGTTTAGCAGGTAGTAATGGGATACAAGATTGCATAGCATAAAGACAAAAGTCTTTACCATCTGGAATAGAAATTTTGCCACCTTTCAAATAAAAACTATCACCTATTGCCATATTGCAGGTACAATGACCTTCTATCTTTTCAACAGATATAGTAAGATCATATAACTCAAATTGATCGTCACGCATAATCTAGATTAGATTCATTAATTATTTTGATTGAAGATATGATTGGTTATCAGATTTTTGGCCATAACCAAACAAAACTGCTACAATAGTCATGAGCATAAGCCCCCATGCAAGAAAATTATGCATCCCAACTTCTAAAGCTGATACAGAAGCTACTCCTAGCTCTTGACCAGAGGAGCTAGTACTCGCCATTAGAATCACTGGAATGAAATATGGAAAAAGAAAGGGAAAAACACATACTACTAAACTTAGAATATTGGACCTCCTAATAGGAGTAATAGATTGTTTCTTTCCTGTCTCTTCTGTAAATTCCGCTACTGTAAGTATCGCAACGATACTATGAGTAATTAGTAGTACAATCATAGCTACAGTACCAGCTATCCACACTTCAGTTTGCTTAGCGGTGTGTGTATGTTTTTCTGCAAAGTTGACTAATCTTTTAAGTAGCCCACTCGCTTTTAGAGTAGCAACTAAACCCATCAAGAGTATAGTAAAAACACAGATTCCTAGTGCTTTAGAAATACCATCAATGATAAAACTATTAGCTCTGAAGTTTTCAAGATCAAGACTTATCAATTGTGAAAATTCTAATAGACCAAACGATAAACTAAGCACTACACCAAAACCTAACCCAAGTAAAAGCCCATGCAACATGTGCTTACCTTTAAGAAATAAGTAAATAATAAAAATTGGTACAAGAAGCATCGGTAATCCTTGTGGACTCCCACTCAGTTCGGAAGTCGTAGAGATTATTTCTGTTTGTTGTAGAGAAGTACTGACACCGTATGCAACTAGAGCAAAGATAGCAGCAGGGATAATATACTTCAACCGACTTCTTACAGTAGGGCCGATAGGAGCATTTTGGCTCAGCGTACTTGCGATAGTAGTGTCTGAGATTGGCGCAAAGAAATCACCGAAGGTAGCGCCTCCAATAATAGCTCCTGCCAGTGTCGGTAGATGTGCGCCCAACAATCCACCAGCAGGATAAAGTAGAGGTCCACAGATGAGTATAGTAGCAAAACTAGATCCAGTCGATAAAGAAACCACACAGCAAATTGTAAATGCGACAAGCACAATTCCTATAGATCCAAGTGATAATTGCGACGCTATCCAACTAAGTGCTTCTACAAAGCCTGTGATACTCATCAATACGCCGATAGTAGAAGCAAGAATCCAAGCCATAATCATGATCATGACAATCGGTTCTGACATACCCTTGATTACTAATTCGCTGAACTTGGTTTTATCTTTGGCCAATAGGAGGCTTAATAAAAGTGCAAATACTAAGATAGGCCAAAACCCTTTTTCGTCAGGAGCACCAGCTAAAGCCACAAAAATAACACCCGAGATAAAGACAAAAAATGGAATCAAAGCAGCTAAGGGCCCTCCATAAAATCTGAGGTTATCTATTGTCTCCTCTAGAGATTTAGAGTCCATTAATCTGTGTTTAGATTATACTTCATTATAGAACCATGCTTGCCAGTTTTATTTCTTTCTAAAGCATAGAATGGTCCACGAGGTCCATTAGCTTTAGATATATGATCTTCTATTCTCAATAAGTCATCTTCAGCCAGATTAAAGTTTGATAAGCGACTAAGGCTATCAATATGTTTGGCATTTCTGGCCCCTACGATTATAGCTGCTACACGGTCTTTTTGTAAAACATATTTTGCAGCTACTTCCGCTACTCCTTGTTCGTATTTCTGTCCGATAAACTCTAAAGTTTTAAGTAGATTTTTAAACGATTCATAACTTCCAAATTCTTCGATGATTAGTCTGTACTTAGTTAATGATCTATTTTCTAACGGCGCTTTAGGTTCATTAACATTTAGATATCTATTGCTTAAAAATCCTCCAGCAATCACCCCATAGCATAGGTAAGGAATAATATTATCTGCTTTAAGATCTGCATAATCACTTTCTACGCGTTGATCTAAAACTGAATATTGCACCTGGTTACTCACAACATTTACTCCAGCCTCTAATATTTCTGAAGCGTGTGCAGCATCGAAATTTGTAATGCCTATAAATCTAATTTTACCTTTAGTTTGCAACTCTTTCAAGTGGAGAGCAGTATCTAAGTATCTAGGAAAGCTATAATCCCACCACGCAAATTGCACAAGATCTAACCGCTCTACACCGAGCCTTAGCAGAGATCTGTCAATGGTTTTCTCGATATCGTATTTGTTAAGAGTTGCAAGTGCATCATAATCTGGCACATACTTAGTATGGATCTGTATAGGAGGAAGTGCACCCGAAGTGAAGGCTTCTTTTTGCTTCTTACGAAATTTACCTATTAACGTTTCTACTCCAGTATAAATATCTGCACAGTCAAAAGTAGTAATACCAGATTTCACAAATGCCAACATATCATCTAGAGCAGTAGACTCATCTATAGCTCCGTGTCCGCCAGCTAAATGCCAGCCGCCCTTTATAATTTTTGATATTGAATATCCTGGCTGTAGCTCTATGCGTTCTATGCTCATTTACTTATTAGATTCCTAAAGAATGGATTGATCTCAATTGATTTATCATTAGTGGAGACCGCTTTAATTCATCTGTTTAAAAATAGAGAAAAACTCATCAATAGGTATTGGTCCTGTTTTCATAATCGTATCCATAAAAA
>CALFUQ010000012.1 GCA_937929885.1 uncultured Saprospiraceae bacterium | reverse complement strand
ATAATTGACATGGTAAGCACCATTCTGCTGAGTAAATTACTAAGATGTTTTTTTCGTTTTGAGTTGAAGCAAGCTTAGCTTCTGAAATTGAAAGATCGTTGTAAACAATCATTTCATTTTCTAAGTTAGATAAGAAAGATAAACTACTTAGCAGTGTTGATACTATTAGAGTAATCACAGGTTGGTTTTTTGTGGTTTAAATTTGCTTAAACAAAATACAAATACAAACGAATACGTGATAAAAAATCACGTATAATGTATTTATTGAACTTATAATTATTAGTGGTGGAGGAGTGTTTATTAATGCAGGATCACTTCATTATGCCCTCCTTATTAAGCCAAGCATGATACTTCCTGGCATTTCTAGCATGCTCTATATCATTACTCGCAAAATTATGTGCTCCAGCATATCCTGGTTTTGCACACATGTATATGAGATTATGTTTTGCCGCATTCAATGTCTTATCTATAGTCGTGACATTAGGCATACAGATAGGTCCAGGAGGTAAACCAGCATGCATGTATGTGTTGTAAGGTGTGTCAACAGCAAGATGCTTATTTAGCACTCTCCTGATTGTGAAATCCTTAATACCAAATACAACTGTCGGGTCAGCTTGTAATTTCATTCCTTGATTCAATCTGTTTAGATATAGGCCAGCGATAATATCTTTTTCAGATTCTTTAAGAGACTCCTTTTCTACTATTGATGCTAGGGTATATACTTCTTCTTTGCTTAGACCTAATTTCTCAGCTTTCTGCAAGCGGCTTTTAGTCCAGAACTTATCATGCTCCTTTTCCATTCTTTTTAGAAAACCTTCTTTACTGGTGTTCCAGAAAAACTCGTAAGTATTAGGAATGAATAAGGTCATGAAATTATATTCATTATACCCTCTCTCAGATCTTAAACTCGCATCACTCAGATAATCTGATAAGGTTGTCGAGTCAGTCTCTATGTACTCGGCAACTGCACCTGAAAGTTCTGCGATAGACCTGACGTTATTGAAAGTAACATTGACAGGTTTCTGGCTTCCCGACCTAAGTACTTGTATTAGTTTTCGGTTTGAGTAATGTTTTTCTATAAAATATCTGCCAGACTTTACTTTGGATTTTTTGTATTTCATCAGACCAGCAACTTTATCAAATGAAGCTGGGTTGCTCAATACATTTTGATCTTTGAGTAATTTAAAAACATCATCATAAGATGACCCATCAGGAATTAGTATGTATTCAGAATCGAGGTTATCATTTACATTGTCATTTGCTACCCATCCATATCCGACATAACCAATCACAATTCCCACGAGTATGAAGATCACCATGATATAAATAAAAGTCTTAGAGAAAATACCCATCTTAATACTGCTCTTTAGCGCTTGGGAAATCTCCAGATTTCACATCATCTACATAGTTGCCTATTGCTTCATGTATCTCATCGTATAAGTTTAGATACCTTCTCAGGAATCTAGGGTTAAAATCTTTTGTGATGCCAAGCACATCATGCAATACTAAAACTTGCCCATCGCAGTCTGGTCCTGCTCCGATGCCGATAGTTGGAATCTTTATAGCTTTAGACACACGCTTAGCGAGTTTAGCAGGAATTTTCTCTAAGACGACCCCGAAGCAGCCAGTCTTAGCTAATAGCTTAGCATCTTTTATAAGTCTATCTGCTTCTGCTTTTTCTTTTGCTCTAACTGTGTAGGTTCCAAACTTATAAATCGATTGAGGTGTCAAACCTAAGTGTCCCATTACTGGTACTCCTGCGCTGAGTATTCGTTCTACTGATTCTATAATCTCTTCTCCACCTTCCAGTTTTACTCCATGTGCACCAGATTCTTTCATAATCCTAATTGCTGAATCCAATGCCTTTGTAGAGTTGCCTTGATAAGTTCCAAATGGTAAGTCAACTACAACAAAACATCTCTTCACTGCTCTGATTACAGCTGAGGCATGATAGATCATCTGATCCAGCGTGATTGGTAAGGTGGTCTCGTGACCAGCAATTACATTAGAAGCGGAATCCCCAACCAAAATCATATCAATACCAGCGGCATCTACAATCTTTGCTAGAGAGAAATCATAAGCTGTGAGCATCGATATCTTCTCTCCCTCTTGCTTCATAGATTGGAGGATATGTGTGGTTATTCTTTTTACATCTTTCTTCGCTGTAGACATTTCTTTTCTTATTTCTTAGTTTGTTGGTAAAGATAGAATTCTGGAGTTAAATTTTGATAGTGTTTAGTCCATTGTCGATAGTCCATTGTCGATAGATTGGGTAATTTTCATTTCCTTAATATTCCATAGACTATATACTGAGTGCTATCGACTTTTCTAGGCGAAACTGACTTTTTGTCACTAAAAAACTCAGTATTTACAAGCTTCCTAGCCCCTTTGTCATACATATAATACAAAAACGGCATAAAATCAAAATGGCATATCTATTGACTATTAGTTTATTAGTTATTCAATTTTTTAAAAAGTAAATAAATTCAATGGGTAAAATAATAGGAATTGACTTAGGAACAACCAACTCGTGCGTAGCGGTGATGGAAGGAAATGAGCCAGTAGTAATACCAAATGAAGAAGGAAAAAGAACAACGCCTTCTGTGGTAGGATTTCTGGACAATGGAGAGCGTAAGATAGGTGATCCTGCAAAGCGTCAAGCAATCACAAACCCGACAAGAACAATATCATCCATAAAGAGATTTATGGGTAACAGATTTTCTGAAGTCAAAGAAGAAGCCTCTAGACCTCCGTATAAAGTTGTTAAAGGGGATAATGATACAGTCCGCGTAGAAATCGAGGATAGAAAATATACGCCACAAGAGATTTCTGCGATGGTATTGCAGAAAATGAAAAAGACGGCTGAAGATTTCTTAGGATCAGAAGTAACTGAAGCAGTAATTACTGTACCGGCATACTTTAATGATTCTCAGAGACAAGCAACTAAAGAAGCAGGAGAGATTGCGGGACTTACTGTAAAGAGGATTATCAATGAACCTACAGCAGCAGCCTTAGCATACGGGTTAGATAAAAAGAATCAAGATCAGACTATAGCAGTATTTGATTTAGGAGGGGGAACATTTGATATCTCTATCTTAGAACTAGGTGATGGCGTATTCGAGGTGAAGTCTACAAATGGAGATACGCACTTGGGTGGTGATGATTTTGATCATGTGCTTATTGACTACTTAGCAGAGGAGTTTAAGAAGCAGGAAAATATGGATCTTAGGAAAGACCCGATGGCCCTACAAAGATTAAAAGAAGCTGCAGAGAAAGCAAAGATAGAATTATCATCTTCTACTGAGACAGAGATCAATCTACCTTATGTGACGGCAGTGGATGGTGTGCCTAAGCACCTTGTACTTAAGTTAAGCAGAGCTAAGTTTGAAGCATTAGCAGATGACTTGATTCAGCGAACACTTAAGCCATGTGCGGAAGCACTTAAAGATGCAGGTTTATCTAAGTCAGATATCGATGAAGTAATCTTAGTAGGAGGATCTACTAGAATACCTAAAGTCCAAGAATCTGTAGAAGCATTTTTTGGTAAGAAACCAAATAAAAGTGTAAACCCTGATGAAGTGGTTGCTATTGGAGCATCAATTCAAGGAGGTGTATTGAGTGGTGATGTGCAAGACGTATTGTTACTTGATGTTACACCTTTGTCAATGGGTATTGAGACTATGGGTAATGTATTTGATGTAGTAATCGAGGCTAACTCTACGATTCCTACTAAGAAGCAAAAGACTTATTCAACTGCAGCTGACAATCAGCCGAGCGTAGAGAT
Source organism: uncultured Saprospiraceae bacterium (assembly GCA_937929885.1). GTDB lineage: Bacteria > Bacteroidota > Bacteroidia > Chitinophagales > Saprospiraceae > CALFUQ01. Next base: position 1,472 of record CALFUQ010000012.1, on the reverse strand, counting down.
TCATATCCTGCAAGGGGAGCGACCGATGGCTAGAGATAACAGATCGGTAGGAAGGTTTATATTAGCAGATATACCACCAGCGCCAAGAGGCACGCCTCAGATTGAAGTAACCTTTGATATGGATGCTAACGGTATATTAAGTGTATCAGCTAAAGACAAGGGAACTGGTAAAGAGCAGAGCATAAGAATCGAAGCTTCTACAGGATTATCAAAAGATGAGATCGCACAAATGAAAGCAGAAGCAGAAGCTAATGCAGATGCAGATAAGGAAGTAAGAGCTAAAGTCGACAAGCTTAACGCAGCTGACACTTTAATCTTCCAGACAGAGAAGCAACTTAAGGAGTTCGGTGAGAAAGTCCCAGAAGAGAAAAAAGGAGCAATCGAAACTGCTGTCAATGACCTTAGAGATGCACACAAAACTGAGGACATGGATAAGCTAGAATCTGCAACAGCAGCACTTAATGCAGCATGGCAAGCAGCAAGTGCAGATATGTATCAAGGAGGGCAAGATGGCGCACCTACCGCTGATGGCGGAGCAGAAGGTGGAGCTGGAGATGCAGGAGCTGGTGATGGTAAAGAAGATGTTACTGATGTTGAGTTTGAGGAGGTTGATGATGCAGGGGGAGATAAAGCTTAATCGCAGCATCAATTCATAATAATAAATAAGCTGATCCAATTTGGGTCAGCTTTTTTTATGCTTGACTGTAGTAAAGTCGGCCACTGGAATTAGTTAATTTTTTATTAACAGCAAAGGTCTCAGTTTGAATTACGAAAGTATTCGTATAGATTAGTTTGTGAAATACTATTCGTGTGAAAATTAGACTATTAATTTACTTCTTAGCTGTAAGTCAAGTTTTATTTGGCTATGAAAATCATCAGCCTCAATTGATCGATACAACTCAGTACAACACCATAGAGTTTGTAAAATCTCCTTATGGTCTGATCTTTACAACGATTGAGATAGATGGAGAGGAGATCAATGCCATGATAGATTTCGGAGACCCTAACGTACTGCAGTTATCATCTAAGATTGTTGAGAAACTGATGCTATCAATTAGTCCTACGGGTCATAAGGCTTACTTCATTACTGGCGAGTCATTTGATATTCATGAAGGCGATGTAGATCAAGTAAAGATTGGTAATAGAATAGAAAAGAAAGTTTCGTTCTCATCTTCACCCAGCGAGATGGAGAGTGTTTCAAAACAAATTGGTACAGAGTTTAATGCTGTTATAGGGTGGGGTTACTTTAAGCAATACTATACCTCGATTGATTATAAGCAGAATAAATTTGTACTGTATAAAGATTATCAAGAACCACAGGAGGTCTTTGCTCAAATCTACTTTGACAATAGTACTACTCACTTATCAATTCCAGTTACTATAAATGATATGCCATCTAATGCGATCATAGATACTGGTTCTCCAGTTACCTTAGTAGATCGTAAGTTTCTTGCGGAAAATAATATGGAAAA
>CALFUQ010000011.1 GCA_937929885.1 uncultured Saprospiraceae bacterium | reverse complement strand
GCTCGAATAGTAAGTCCAGCTATGATCTCTTCTTTACTATCGAAATAAATATATACTGTCCATTTAGCGATCTTGGCAACCTGGGCTACTTTGTTGATACTCATCCCGCTAAGGCCCTCTTTCTTGATCACCTTCTCCGCTGCATTTAGGATAGCAATGTATTTTGCCTCCTTAGCGATTTCCTTCCTATGAGCTGTTTCTGGTTTCAAATCTGAGTTTAAACTGAAATAAAGGTAAGATTATTGGCAATTTAGTTTTGAGTGGAATTACTATTCTAGAATCTGGTCATACATTTCAGTCATATATTCAACCAGTTTGGGGTCAGTTTTTTCTACTGATCCTCCATTCAAAGGTGGCTTAGGGTCATATTCTAAATTAAGCATCAACAATTTTGCATAGGTCTCACCTTTGATTTCTTTTACTAGTGCTATACTCATATCAATACCCGCAGATACACCTGCAGAAGTCCAATACTTGCCATCTTTGACCCATCTCTCATCAACAAAATTTATATCATAACTATTCATTTTTTCCTTTGCTCTATACCAATTAGAAGTAGCATTTTTATTTCTGAGTAGACCCGTCTCTCCCAATATCCAACTACCTGTACAGACACTAGTTGTAAATTTGCTGCTTTCATCTATCTTCTTTATCCAATCGATTATCTCAGGTGTTTTACTAGCCGCAACAGTACCAGCAGTCCCCCCTGGAATTACTAAGATATCAAGATGATCTACCTCATCTATAGAATGCTCTACCTTAAATTGCATCCCTGATGAACCAGTTATGATTCCTTTTTGCGGTGCTACGAAAAATACCTTAGACCCAAACATTCCTGATAGTACTTGGTAAGGGCCAATGGCATCCAGTTCGAAGAATTGATCATAAATTAAAATTCCTATAGAGTCAATTTTTAGTTTTTCCTCCTCATTAATTATTCTATTGACATAATCAACAGAATTTTCATTCTCTAAAAATTCATGTTTGCTCTTTTCCATATGGCAAGCAGTAGTGAAACATAATAATGTGAGGATCAAACTAATTTTCATATCGTGGGTTTACTGAGAAAAATATAGTGCAGACTTCCAAGCTGCTAGTATAAGAATTTGAAACTAAGAGGTTGTCGAAATATTACTATTAAATAATAATTGAAAATGGTATACCGCTGAGCGCCAACCTACTCCCCAGCCTTTATTTCAGAAAAGTAACAGTGAGAGCCTCCAACGATGGTAGGGCTAAATCTACCTACCCTTAGGTTTTGGATTAACACTTAAGAACATTCACCCTATGTATCATCATGACACTAAGAATTTGGGAATTCACTCGAAGGTTCGCTTTACATATCCTACCAAAAGGACTTATTAGGATAAGACACTAAAGAATCCTACACAGTTCATGGAAGATACAATTATGTTCTTGGTTTAAAAGTATCATTCAATAAAAAGAGAATCATGAATTTTTCAAAATCCTTCATACATAAGTTATATCTTTAGTTTACCCTAGTCAGTATGGAAGTTAGTAGCGAGTTATTATTTTTCTTTAGCGCCCTTGGTGCGTTTAATGGATTCCTGTTGGGGATCTATTACTCCTTTTTTCGAAAGCCTAAACATATATCTAACTTTTTCCTTGGAGGTTTTTTAATTTGCCTCAGCATAAGGATTGGTAAGTCTGTGATCTTTTATTTTAATGATGATCTAGCTTTCCCTTTTTTACAATTTGGTTTGACAGCTTGTTGTTTCATAGGACCATTTCTCTACTTCTATTTCAAATCTATTTATGCTAATACTGTCAACATCCGTAGAACTTGGAAGTGGCATATGGCGGTGATTATTCCTGTGGTACTCTTTATCAATTTCAAGTATCCCTTTGAGACCAATATTGATCTATGGAGGCCTACCATCATTAATGGTATTTATTCTATATGGATCATATATACTCTGCTAGCACTACCCTCACTGTGGAAATTGATTAAGCCTGCTATCTCTGGCAAATCCAAACTTGGTGCTCAAGGATGGTGGGATGTCAGCATTTATATTGGCAATGTTATGATCTGGGCAGCCTTCTTCTTTGTAGGATTTACCTCTTATATACTTGGTGCGTTGTTGTTCTCTTTCATGTTTTATTTGATGATCATGCTATTGATCTTTAGAAAACGAGAAGACTTCTCTGCAACTCGGCAAACTGAAAAATACTTAAATAAGAAAATCGATAACCAAAAAGCAAGGGAGATCATCAATCGGGTAGAATCCCATCTCAAAAAAGAAAGCAGATTTACTAACCCAAATGTTAAACTTGCAGAGGTAGCTAAAGCATTAAATATCTTACCACACACCTTATCCCAGGTATTGAACGATAATCTTGGTAAGAATTTTCCTCAGTTTCTCAATGAATTCAGAATCGAGAAGGCTAAAAAAATGCTACTAGAGAATGAAAATCTCACGCAAGAGTCGATTGGCTATGATTGCGGTTTCAATTCTAAATCAACTTTCTACAGTACTTTCAAAAAAATAACAGGAATCACTCCTTCTGCCTTCCGAAAAGCAGAAAAACCCCAACAATAAGTACATTTTTATAAATCCGCACTCCGAATTTATAATCGAAAATCTTTCCTAGACCGCTCCAGCATAGATTTGAGTAAAATTATTATACATGTCACAATTACTCTATTTATTGCTCTTGTCATTTATATTGATAGGAGATCAGTTGCAGGATCAAGATCCACCAAAAGGAAAGATCCTATTCGTAGTCTCTAATGCAGATCACTACGGAGAATCCGATATTTCTACATCTAATCATTTTGCTGAGCTAGTCTATCCTTATGATGTATTAGCAGAAGCAGGATATGATATCGATTTTGTAAGCCCTAAGGGAGGAGCAGTGCCTCTTGGCTACTTCGACACCTCAGAAACGCTCATGAAGGAATATTTATACGACTGTCATTTCATGGCCAAGCTTAAAGAAACCCTCAGCCCTAACCTCGTTAACCCAAATGAATACGTAGCCATCTATTATGGTGGTGGCGGTGCTGCCATGTTTGGTGTGGCAGAAAATGAAGAAATCCAAAAAATTGCTATCCAGATCTATGAGCAGCAAGGAGGCATCATCTCTGCTGTCTGTCATGGGTCGATCGGAATTGCCAATCTTAAAACAAGAGATGGTAAGTACCTAGTTGCAGGAAAATCAATTAATGGATTTCCAGACTTATTTGAAAATAAAGCCAGAGCATATTTCGCCGAGTTTGAGCATTCCGTAGAAGCGCTTTTAAAACTGAGAGGAGCTAAGTTTCAATACTCTGAAGAAGGATGGGACGGCTATTATCAAGTAGATGGAAGAATTATCACTGGACAAGATCCATCTAGTGCTACGAAAGTAGCCGAACTAATTATTAAACAATTAAACACAAAAAATAAATCATGAAGATTCGTATCATTTTATTATTGATCCTAATTACAGGAAGCATAATACTCCAAGCACAAGACAAATTAATTGCTACAGGTGAGCAGATTGATAAAATATTTGAAGGGTGGACCGATGAGAGCAAACCAGGTATTGCCGTTGGTATTCTCAATAATGGTAAAATAGAATTTAATAAACACTGGGGACTTGCCAATGTAGAACATAAAATTCCTATCAATGAAAAAACAGTATTTCATTTTCCAGGAATGGTGGACCAGGTGATCGCATTCTCGATATT
>CALFUQ010000010.1 GCA_937929885.1 uncultured Saprospiraceae bacterium | reverse complement strand
CCTTTGGAATCAAGAGATGAAGGAGCAACTAATGGCTGCTAATGGTTCTATAAAAGATATACCTAACATCCCTGAGGAATTAAAAGCACTATACAAAACAGTATGGGAACTTAGCCAGAAAACGATCATCGATCTATCAGCGGATAGAGGAGCATACATCTGTCAGAGTCAGAGTTTAAATCTCTTTGTAGAGAATCCTAACTTCGGTAAACTGAGTTCTATGCACTTCTATGCATGGGAGAAAGGACTTAAGACAGGTATGTACTATTTAAGATCAAAAGCTGCAGTAGATCCTATCAAGTTTACTCTAAGCCAAGAGCACCAAAAGAAATTTGCGGGACAAGGAGGCGAAGAAGATTTAGTAATGGCAGAAGGAGAAACTTGTACCATGGAGGAAGGTTGCTTGAGCTGCGGAAGTTAAAACATAAAACAAACGATTTATCTGATTTGAGATTTACTCAAAAACTAGAGACAGTGCTTATGCGCTGTCTCTTTTTTATTTGGTAATATTCTCGAAATTGTCACAAGAATTTAACTCACTATCTATCTCGAAAGTCACCTTTTTGTTTTTCCATTTTATCCAACGCCAACATTAAGAAAAGAAGAGAGATGACTTCTGCAACTACTCTTCCCCAGTGCCAATTTCGCCAAATAAGTAATTCGTTTTTTAATTCAGATTCAGTAAAAGTAGATTGAAGGAATTGCTGATTAGCTCCTTTAAAGTATAAGTAAAAAGAAGCCACAAATAAGATGGCAAAAAGTGAGGATGCAAACGCAAAACCAACAGCCCTAGATTTAATCAGCTTGCAATAAATAGAAAGAAGAATAGGTATCAATGCAGCTACTATAGTTAGGATAGTAAAAAACATTCCGATTGATGGCCCAAACTCGTCATAATACGCATGAAATTCATTCGCTGACAATGATTGCCAATAAGGGACAAGAAGCACTCCTTCTGTTATCTGTGCTCCAATGAAAATTGAAAAAATGGCAACTAAGGAAAACTTTAAAAGTTGATTCATTACTTATTTCAATTAAGTCATAAAAGAAAACAAACCTAAAGTAAGCTAATCCAAAATGATAAATCTTTTACGATAACAGCCCTATCAACTCCTCCATCCCAGCTACCGCCTTCTTCTCGATGATGGTAAGGTTAGTCATCTGCTTAAGCTCATAAGAGATGTGTGGTTTAGGATCGATGTAATAGATCGATGCACTAGGAGGAGCATATGAGACCAAGCCAGCAGCAGGATAGACCTGCATAGAAGTACCTATAATAATTACAATATCTGCAGTACTTACCTCCATTGCTGCTTTCTCCAGTAATGGTACTTGTTCACCAAACCAAACGATGTGAGGTCTTAACTGATGGCCATCTTCAGCGTTGTCGCCAGTGACCAAGTCGCCATCCCAAGTCTGTACCAGATGTTCATTAGCAACACTTCTTACTTTGGTAAGCTCACCATGTAGATGTATGATGTTGCTACTTCCGCCTCGCTCATGCAAGTCATCTACATTTTGAGTTATGACAACCACATCAAAATTTTGTTCTAACTGAGCGACAAGAAGATGCGCTCCATTAGGTTTTACTTTTTTGAGTTGCTTACGTCTTTCATTATAAAAATTTAGGACTAACTCTTGATCTCTTTGCCAGCCCTCAGGCGAAGCTACCGCTTGTACATCATGCCCTTCCCAAAGCCCATCAGCATCTCTGAAGGTTTTGATTCCGCTTTCTTGGCTGATACCTGCTCCAGTAAGGATACATATCTTTTTTCTACCCATTACCCAAGTTTTTAAAAGCAATAGGCAAGTTGCTCACGATATCACTTGCAATCAGTCCACTATGTCCTAACTTGCTAGCAGCTATATCACCAGCAAGGCCGTGAATATATACCCCCACAATACTAGCTCTCATAGCATCATATCCTTGAGCCAATAAAGAAGTTATTACTCCTGTAAGAACATCGCCACTACCCGCTGTTGCCATACCGTTATTTCCAGTGGAATTAAAATAGCTTTCTCCTTCTGGAGTGGTTATACAAGTATGGGCACCTTTTAAAACGATATAGATTTTGTATTTAACAGCACATACTTTCTGTAGTCGCTGTCTATCAAAGTCATTTCCTGTACTGCCAAATAACCTTTCGAATTCTTTGATGTGTGGTGTGAGTATAGAACCTTCAGGTGTTTTTTCTAATAAAGTCTTACGAGATGCTATGAGATTTAAAGCATCAGCATCTAGGACTAGTGGAACTGAAGAATTCTCTAATAATTGTTCAAGTGCTAAAAGCGTTTCTTCATTTTGACCTATGCCAGGTCCAACTCCAATTGCATCCATACCTTCATAAACTTCCATAGTTGTAAGATGATCTTTTTCATCTGTATGTTTTACCATAGCTTCTGGCACAGAGGTTTGCATGATGTTATAACCGAGCTTAGGAATCTGTAAGGACAATAGACCAGCTCCACTTCTAAGGCAAGCCAAAGAAGAAAGTACTGCAGCACCCATCATTCCACTAGAGCCAACTATTAATCCAGCATGACCATAAGTTCCTTTATGATCAAATTTGTTTCTTGATTTTATAAGGGACTTGATGAAGTTAGGATCAGAATAAAAATTTCTTGTTGTACTATTCTCAATTTTAGATGCTAATAATCCAATTGGTAGTGTCTCCCAGTTTTTGACAAACTCATAATTTTGAGGAAACATAAATGCCAGCTTAGGGAATTGGAAACTCAGAATATCATCTGCCTGTATTTTTGTGCCGTTAGAATCGCTGTCGGGGTATAGGCCAGAAGGTATATCTATTGAATACACTTCGGCATTAGAATAATTTACTTGTACTATTACTTTTTCGTAGAAGCCAGT
>CALFUQ010000009.1 GCA_937929885.1 uncultured Saprospiraceae bacterium | reverse complement strand
TTATTGGCCAGAGAAGTTTGTCTTTAGTGTTTACTTTGCTTGGATCACGCTAGCATCTGCACTTAATATTACAGCGGCATTAGTTTTTTATAAGTGGGATGGTTTTGGGCTTGGAGATATTCCTTGGTCTGTTGCGATTCTGTCTGTAGCTGCTTTGATTGCTGGAGCTACTTTTTGGAAGTATAAGGATGTGGCTTACGCGGGAGTAGTGATTTGGGCATTTATTGCATTAGTGGTTAAGCATCTAGGTGATAATCCTATATTGGCCTACTTGTCTATTGGAGTAATTATCATTTATATCCTGCTAATTATTGGTAGTAAAAAATTATCCCGTTTTTGAAACTATCTATTGTTTTAGATATAGAAGTATTGAAATGTCCACAAGACCAACGCGTTAGGATTAACTTGGACAGTGGGTATTGAATTGCTAAATAAAATCTGTGTTGCTGCAATCATACCTAGAGATACTATTCCAAACTTCTTTGCTTTGATTCGATTTTAATAAGATATGCGGTAATAACTTAAGCATTCTGAATGGGGTTACAAACGCATGTTCATATTATTGAAGTTTCTTGAGGCTTGAACCATACCTGTGTTTTGAGTTGGTGGCTTGTATAATTTCATAGCTACGATCGGGTTGATTATTGTAATTAGAGTTCATCAAAGTTTGTATTAATTTAGGTGTGTAACACCTTTTTAAACTACAGCAATACCTAAGGCTAGGTATGTGATTTTTATAGTAGCTAAGCTTATCTTTATAGAGATAAGAACATTCCACCATGCAATTGAAAAACTGTTTATCAATATTGTTGTGCCTCTTACTTTTTACTTTGGCAATACAAACAAACAGTTTTGCCTCAGATATAATTATTAGAAATGGTTTTGTCAGTATTGACGCTATGCCCTCGGCTAGAGTTTACAAGGATAAGACCATGAATGCTTCTGTTATTGAAGTAAAAAAATTAAGTGCTGAATTTGAAGAAGTTAATGAGCCACAGTATAATGCTGCATTTGAGAAGGTCCACTATTGGTTCCATAACAAAATAACAAATCAATCTTCAAGTCCCAAAGAAATCATTTATGATGTATCAGACCCCCATGTCAATGAATTAGAGTTATTTGTATTTCACAAAGACACACTAGTTTTCCAATCAAAAAAGACAGGTGATTTTTATCCTTTTCCTGAAAGAGACTTTTTACATCGCACATTTAACTGGCCTTTTGATTTTGGTGCTGGAGAATCTTATGATTTCTATTTAAAGGTTAATATGCATACAGAGTCTATTTTAATTCCAGTGGAAATCTGGGACAGCGATGCTCATAGGTCACATATGTCCAAGCAATCACTAATTTTTGGTGTCATGATTGGCCTTTTAGTTTTATATCTATTTTCTGCACTAATCTTATGGATCTTATATCGAGAATATATTCACTTATACTTTTTATTGTACGTGCTATCTAACTTTATTCTAATACTAGGATATTCAGGAATCGGATTTCAGTACTTATGGCAATATGCCTCTATATTCCAAAACATTTCCAGACCTCTATTTGCTGGTCTAACAACAATAGCATTTGTATTCTTATCCAATGAAGTTTTAACCATTTTTCAAAAAGCTAAGCTTCGTTTATTTGTCGTAGGGCTATTGACAACCATCTCACTTTTAATATTGATTCTACCTTTCTATAGAGAAGTTCCCAAGACCTTTCTTCGAGCTTCAATCAGTACTTACTATTTTTCAATTCTTACTTTGCTATCTATTATTTTTGTTTTAATAGTCTTAAGACTAATAAAGAAAAATGATTTCGAATCTAAATTCTTTCTTACCGCCTTTCTCTGTATTTTTTTTGGTTTCGGAATTAACATTCTAGTCCTACACGATTTGATTCCTAAGAATCATTTTACTAGCATGATCTACTATTATACTGTTTTACTAGAGCTATTTATTTTCCTTTGGTATATGTCAATCAAAGTTTTCAAAATAAAACTAGATAATCAAAAAAAGGAAATAGCCCTTGCTGAAGAAAAAAATAAAGCACTACAAAACTTAGTCATAGGTACTGAAAATGAACGTAATCGAATAGCCACTGAACTCCATGACGGTGTCGGAATTGATCTTGCGATGGCTGATATGAAGTTGAAACAGATCGAAGATGAAAAAGACGTACCAATCAAAGACATAAGAGATCTAGTACAAAAAGTTGGATCAGACATGCGTAATATTTCTCATCAATTATCAACCGTGATGTTGAAGAAGACTGGATTAACAAAAGCCGTCCAAAATTTGGCACTAAAACTTAACGAGACCTCAGAAACTAGATATTTTGTAAGTATCGAAAACAAAAGCATTGAAGGTCTAGAAGATAGTACCAAATTACATTTGTTTAGAATAATTCAAGAGGCTATTAAAAACATTGAGCATCATGCTAATGCTACCAAAGCTTTTGTAAGTGTGCATTCGGACAATGAAGAAATTACTATAGTTATTAGAGATAATGGAATTGGGATATCCAATATTGATAACTATGGAATTGGTATTGAAAATATGAAGTCTAGGGCAAGTTTGATTAATGCAGACTTGGAAATATCTTCAAAAACAGATAAAGGCTGTTTGATTACAGTTGTAGTCAAAGTAGAAGCATCAATTTAGATTTCAAAATAATCTAGCTTTTAAATATACCTTAGATTTCATCTTAAAAACTTAAGATATATCTAGTCATAACAAGTCATTCTCAAAAGCAAATCTTATCAGGTCAGCTAAATTTTCCAGTCTTAATTTCCTTTTGATATTTTTTCGATGTGTAGAGATTGTATGTGCAGATAAAAAAAGTTTAGTGGCTATTTGATCAGTTGACAAAGAATTTGCCATCATCACTAATATTTCAGCCTCTCTTTCAGACAGACTGTATTTTTTCAGAAATACATCACTAAATTCATTTGAAATTTCTTTGTTGGAAGAAAGAATACTGAGATCACTTCCTTTAGATTTTAAAAAATATTCACCGCCCAAATAAATGGCTTGAATAGCATCTAATAAAACCGAAGTATCACTAGTTTTTAAAATGTACCCATTAGCTCCACTCACTTTAGCTTGCTCAACAATACTGGATTCTTTATAGGATGACATTACTAATACTTTCTGATTAGGCCAACGTTTTCGCACTTGTTCTAAAACCCAAAACCCATCCTTCTTTGGCATATTCAAATCCAAAATCAAAATATCGGGCAGTTTATATTCAAGTGAAGATATAGTCTCAACACCTGTGGTTGCGGTATCGATTACTTCTATGTTCTCTGGCTTAGAAAGCAGGGCTGCTAAGCCTTCTAGATGTATCTTGTGGTCGTCTGCAATAATTAGGTTTATCACCGTGGAAGTTGTTTACCTATCACTAAGTTAAAGTATTTTAAATAGTCACATTAGAATCTAACTAAAAAAATATTGCGGAGAAAATCAAATCTGAAATTTTAGTTTCTACAATTCAAATCAATATATCTACCAGTCAATTATACCTAGCACTAGGTATAGGCTAAGCTTTCTCCTGCTTTTAAATTTGCTTAAACAACTTCCACTTCATGACAACAACGATCCTTTATCAATTCAATTATAAGTCTCTGTCAATATCTAGAGTGAGCATCAACTTCACACACACACAATATTGAAGCCTTCAGAGCATTCCAAAGAATAAACTAAAACCCCAAACTATGAATAAAATCACCAAAAGAGAATATCAGATTCTGACTATGATTGCCTTAGAAGCAACCATTGCGGAAATAGCATCACAGTTGTACATCAGTAATCACACAGTGATATCACATCGAAAAAACCTGACTAAAAAATTGCAAGTGAGAAATACTGCAGGCTTAATCCGTCGTGCATTTGAACTCGGAATCCTTAAGGTGCCAGTATATGAAGCTGCATAAAATTAAAGCAAAACTTATAACCCCTATAATTTGAATAACAAACCATTTTTCTAATTAAAAAAAACCAAAAAAATGAAACCGAAATGTAACATGTGAATAGGATTCTCCACTAATTAATAGCAGGCCTTGTAATACAATCTCAGCAGAATGAGGTTGAATTTACTTAATAAGTAGGCGAATAACATAAGAAGAACTTCCATACTTCTTAAACTAATTTTCCTACAATTTTATAACTTTTAAATACATCAATATGAAAAATTCAATTTTTCAAACAATATTTCTATGCCTATTTGGATTCTCCTTTGCTGCTGCTCAAAATGGGCACATTGAAGGAACTGACAATGTTTTACGTTTAGAGAATGTTAGCGGAACTAGTCTATTTCAATCTTTCTGGCATTCTGGCGTTCAACAATCCTTCCTAGAACAATCAGGAGGAAACTTACGGATTAGATCCAACACAGGAGCCTTGAGGTTTGGCGATAATAACAACACTGAAGTGGCAAGGTTTGACGGCAATGGTCGCTTTGGACTAGGCACAACTGCTCCTGCTTACAAATTAGATGTTGTAGGCAATAGATTACGAATAAGAAATTCTACTTCTGCTAGTGCTAGAACACTTTATCTAAGGACGGATGGATCTGCAGTTGATCTACAAGCAGAAAATGCTGATTTATTTCTTAGGGCAGTTGGTAATGATATAAATATTAATCCATTTACTGCTGATGGCAATGTCTGGGTCAATGGCACATCTATGGCATCTGGAGCATCTACAGAAGAATTTAATATAATTGGGTCAGATATGAACTTAGAAGATACAGATCCATACATTAGATTGGTTAGAACAGGAGCTTCCTCTTTTAATGTGGGAGGACTCAATTTCAAGCAAGGAGCTATAAGCAAATATTGGTTAAATTATGATTTCAATTCTAATAAATTCTATGTCGGTGATAATTATAATCTAGCTAGTGCAGATTTTATTGTCGATGGCACAACAGGTGATGTTGAAGTTAAAAACGACATGGTTGCAGGAGGTGATATTGATGTGGCAGGTACAATTTTTTTTGGTAGTGTTGAATATCTAAAAGATGGAGGCGCTAATGAAATTGAAGTAAGAGGAGATCTTAGGCCAAACTCAAATAACGTATATGACTTGGGAACTTCTATAAGGAGGTGGGACGATGTGTATGCAACAAATGGAACAATACAAACTTCTGATAAAAGGTTGAAGAAAAACATAAAATCTCTTAACTATGGTTTAAAGGAGTTAATGCAGTTACAATCAGTCAGTTGGTTATGGAATGAGGGAATCGACCAGGGTACTAAACTAGGGTTTGTAGCTCAAGATGTATTGAAAATAATGCCAGAAATAGTAAAAACCGAAGACTATAAAATGCAAGATGACGGAAAGGTCGCAAAAGTCAAAAATGAAATATTAGGAATGAGTTATACTAGTTTAATACCTGTATTGACAAATGCGATTAAAGAACAACAAGCTATCATTGAGAAACTGGAAGACAGATTACAAGTTTTAGAAAATAAGAATTAATGTTATCAAATCTATATTAGAGCAAATCACAGCCATTATAAATGACTAGACACAAGCCAACAAGAGATAGATTAGATATTAAATAAAATCCAAATAGTGAAATGAGCCTTGAAAAAACAAGGCTCATTTTTGTTTAGGGCAAAATACTGAATTTGAAACAGTAGATAATCAGCTCGTAGAAAAAGTAAATTCCAATGAAGAAGGAGCAATATACTGTGACCTCTATAAACAAGATGAAACGACCTATGTTTTTCGACAGATAACATTATAAATTAACTAAGAACCGCTTAAGGGTGGACTAAGATCTTGATGGTTATTTATCGGGGACTTTAACAACAAACAAATCATATCTATTGCATCAACAAATTCGCTGAATTAATTCTAGCTACAATGAAGCTCAGTTAAAAGTATAGGAGTTATAATAGTTACTAAAAGAATAAAAATCAGTGCCAACATCTTAAACCATAAATTATTGATTTTATAAGCTAAAATAGATAGTAGAAAACCTAGGGTCATTGTAATGTTTGCCCATTTAGCATAAAAAGTATTTGCTATTAACCAATTGTCTTGGTTCGAAGTACTGAACTTAGTCCTATAACCATAAGTGGAATTAATTTCTTGTGGAATATTCAGGTTCACAAAAAATAAAATAACATATAATAACAAAAATGAGCTTAGATATAATTTTGGTAAATATTTGTTTAGTTTTTCTTGCTCCAATTTATTTGTATGTCATTGCATCAAAAATAATAATAAGTATGCTGTAATTGACTCAAACCTTAATTACCTCAAATCCTTTTTGTGATGTGATAGCGGTGAATATCCCTAGACCATTCAGAACATTAGAAGGAGGCTCTGCTAATGACAAGCTAGATGATTCTGCAGATTTATATAAATGCCATTACCAACTCAGATGCCGATTCTACTTAGGTAAAAAATTATCGGTTTCGAGCACTTAAGTTTTTTCAGTTATTAAACAAGTGATAAGTACACGAGTATAATTTAACCAGCGTTTTTGGTTTGCTTTACGTTAATCAATAAAACAAAGCAGCTTGAATGAAAAACCTATTGTTGATTGGTTTATCCCTACTTTTACTTTTTGCTTGCCATGAGATTGAACCAGTAGAAGGGGTAGAATACAATTATGATAACATCGAATACCTAATTGTCACAGATCTTCATAGTAACATTTTAGTTTATTTGGATACTCCTCCAGTAGCATATAAATTATTTAGAGAATCACTTTATAAGGGCGTTCAGATTAGTGAAACAGAGTGGGATTGGCAAGATAAGGGTAGTCAGTTTGAGTGGGATACGTATCCTATGGAAGATCTCGCTCTAATTGATGAAGTTATAACATTAGAAAATCAATTCCCCGATTATCTATACCACGTTAAGTCAACAGCTTTTGGTTGTAGTGAATATTGCAATTATGGCTTCTTAGTAGAATATAAAATTAATGGAGTACCTAGAAGATGGCTTCTTAATAGAAGTATCGAGCTAAATCCTAAAGAAATACAGCCATGGGCTAAAAGTCTTGAATCTCTCTTGCTAAGGCTCGACAGTGAATGATTGATAAATAATACAATATCACCAACTGCGTTATATTGTTTTAGCGTCTATCAAAGTAAAATAAGCAATGCAGAAAATATTATTAGCTCTAATAACTATATCCATACTCATCTCATGTAGCAAAACCACTGAGGGTGAAATCGATAATAGCTCCACTGATGATGGCTTCTTAATTATCGGTTTGACATATGGAGAGTGTGGGGGAGATTGTTCTCACTTTTATAAATTAGAGATGGGAGAAGTATTTGCTGACACAGAAGAAGCGTGGTGGAATCAAACTAATGACCCTACGTTTAACAATGAGTCGCTGGACGATGCATCTGTTCTTAGTAACATGGAGCAATTAAATTCAGAATTCCCTGATTACCTTATCCAGACAGAGGAGGTTAGTTTTGGTTGTCCTGACTGTGGCGATTGGGGAGCCTTACACGTATTTAAGAATGTTGATGGAGAACAGCAATATTGGACTCTAGATAATCAGATCGAATCTAACCCTGAAGAAATACAAGCATGGGCGATGAGTATGCAGACTTTGATTTACGAGTTGATGAATTAAATATTTTGTCTTTGATTCTCAGTTTTATTGGTATGTAACAATTGTGAAATTGTTTATTTGAGAATTTTATAGCCCCAATCCTACCTGTTTATCTCAGTATTTTAGATTAAGTGAAATAAATGTGATAGCCGTGCAACGTTATTGGATTCTTTGAAGAATACTATAACAACACTAACCATTTTTTAATTTTTAAACCTTAACTAAATGAAATATTCATTTTTTATTATTGGGCTTTTTGCATTTATCTCACTATTTACGAGTTGTTCGGAGGATAACTTTGATACAACAACAACTGAAACCGAAGAGATAGATGTAAAGGAGTCTACTTCCCAGAATAATATCATGACTAGAGCTTCCTCAAGTCAAGATCAATCTACTGAATTATTATTTGATTGTTTGAGTCTTAAGTACCCTTTCGAATTAGTTGATGTCAATGGTAGTATTATCACAGTCGATAATAACGATGCTTATGCGTCAGTTGTTTTTGATTCTATAGTTGTAGATTTTAATTATCCACTTATTATTATTGACGGTAGTGATGAAGAGGTTGAGGTTAATGATGCAACAGAATTTGCTGAATTATTTGCATCATGTATTCCTAATGATATTTGGAATGATATTCGTTTTCCAGCTTACCTCATTGATGAAGCTAATGAATGTTACACATTAGTATTTCCATTGAGTGTTTACAACGAATCTGAAGAAAATTTAGAATTAGATACTAGAGAAGAATTCTTAGAGGCGATCACAAAAGAAGAGCTTTATTTTAATTTGCCGTTTAATATAGTATCAACTGATGGCGAGGAGTTTTCTATAAATAATTTAGATGATTTCTATAATGCAATATTTGCTTGCAATGGATTTGAGTCTGATAGCTTAGGCTTGGATTGGGAAGATGGGTTTGAGTATATAGGTTGTTATAAGTTGGAATTTCCATTACCAATTGTAGATGTAGATGGTTCCATTATTACAGTAGAAAATCATGAAGCCTTATGTGATCTTATGATTGAAGGAAGGGTAAAGGATTTTGCTTATCCCATAGAATTAATAGGAGAGGATGGTGAATTAGTGGTTGCTAATTCGAATGAAGAATTTAACGATTTAATATACAGCTGCTATGATGATCCTTATTACGCTGATGGGTCAATTTCGCTGTTATTGCAAGGCGCAGCACTTAGGCTTGAGCAACCTTGTTATACCATCAGTTATCCTTTAACTGTCAGTCAGATTGATACAATAGGAAATACTATGACATATGAGGTGTCTAGCGATGATGAATTAGCACAATATGAGTTTGATGGTTTCACATTGGAGTACCCTATAGACATAACCTACGAAGATGGATCGGTTTCTACAGTAAATCAATTTGAAGACTTGTTTGAAATTTCTCAGATATGTTTTGAAATTAATTTTTTTAATGGTTTAGACATCGTAGCCTTTTCTGATGGTTTTGATACTTGCTTTGATTTTTCTTATCCAATTAATGTAGCGGTTTTTGATACCAGTAATTTTGAGACTGATGGATTTGAAAGAACTGAAATTTATAATAGCAAAGAAGAATTTTTAGAAAATATTGAAAATGTCATCTATGTAGAGTTTCCATTTACAGTCATACTTAAATCAGATGGCAAAGAAGAAGAAATTACGGATCTAGAAAAGTTTGTGGAGTTTTTAGATAGCTGTGACTAATAAATAGTAAGAACTGAAACTTGGCTGCAGATTCTCGTAACTAATTTAGAGGATGTTAAGCTAGCTGATTTATTAAGTGTTTAGAAAGTAGGAAGATTAGGTTTAGATCTATTCTTCCTGCTGTTTTGATTATGGTTTCGAAAGAGTTGATAAGGCAGTGTATAGAAAATGACAGAGTTGCTCACGGACAGCTTTACCGGTCTTGTGCACCTTATGTGTATGCCATAATTAAAAACTATATATCAGATACTCATTTTAGAAAGGATGCTCTCCAAGAGGTTTTTGTTGAACTCTTTACTGCTTTAGAGTCCTATGATAGTATGAAGGGCTCTTATAAATCTTGGCTTTCTAGAATCACGGTACATACTTGTATAGACCTGCAAAAAAGGAAATTCAAAATTTTTGATAATCTAGAAGAATCAAGCGTAGAGGAACCAGAATTGGAGGTAGAGTTTAATGAGAGAGATCTCGAGAAGATTGACTTGCTGCTCAATGATATGCCTTCAGGGTACAAAACTATTTTCTTATTAAGTCAAGTAGAAGAGTTTAGTCATGATAAGATTGCAAGTATGTTAGGTATCAAAGCAGAGACATCAAGGTCGCAACTGAATAGAGCGAAGAAGTGGATTAAAAAAAATATGATACAAATTAAAAATCTAAGTCCAAATGAAGTTTTTTAAGAGACATATAGATAAAGTCAGAGACCAAACTGATTTACCTGATGAGTTTTCATGGGATAACATGCAATCTGGCATCTATGAAAAGATGTCTGATAAAGCTCTGCTTAATAGGAGCAGTTCTAATAAAGTTTTCATTGGTTTTTTCTTTGGTGCAGCTCTTCTGATGACTACAAGTATTTTTTATTTAGTATTCACTGATCAAGGCCAACATAAGAACTTAATATCACAGTCCATTATCCACAAAGAAGCAGAAAGTCAATCTAAAATTAAGACGGATTGGGCACGTCAAATAGATCAACAAACAAATAATGAAAACTCAATAATAAATGGAAGCCTAAAACCAGAGCAGTCGAATAGTTATCAATCCGCCACCATAAAACAGCACCGTAAAGAAGAAGTGCTGAAAAGTAGTAGCGATAATAAATCAAAGGTAAATCAAGAAGATTCTAATATCCAGCTAGGAGAAACTAGAATTAAGACTAGCATAAAAAGTACAACTAGCCAACATAAATACAAAGGTATAGACCCAAGTAATCAGTTAAAACAAAAAGGTTCCCCAATAAAGCCACTAGCAAAAAGTGCTGCAGCTGAAACACATAAGCGTAAATCTCTTTTGCATGGGGTTACTGCCGGAACAAGTAATATGGTAGCTGGCTCGATTTCAAATCAATTATCTGACAATAATAATCAAACTAGGATAGTAAATGTAAATGCTCCAAGTGTATCGGCACCTGTTACATTTAATACAGACCTTGACTTAATTGGTCGTAGTACAATTGATAACAGAGTAAATGATGATAAACTAGGTTACTCTTCGGTAAGGTCTGTAATCGATGTAGCACAATTAGGTTTAACGATATTAGCTCCTCTAGCTCATGAGCACGAACAAATATCTATTCCAAAATTTGATATAATTAAAGTTATAGAGTCTCCTATCAAAGATAGGTTTTTGTTAAGCTTTGGATTAGGTGCTAATGTGTTGGATTTAAATGTAAGTGATTTGCCTGAAGGCTCAGAACAAGCATCTAATGAAAAAACTAGAGTAGGGAGATTTGGGTCAGTAGGTTTATCATACAAGTTTAATAAGTCATTCTTTGTGTCAACAGGTGTGCAGTATTCCCAGCTAACATCCAGGTTTAATAAAATATCGATTCGCAACTATACAGAGTTACATACTGATCAATTAGTAGAAGAACAAACAAATCCTATCACGGGAAGCATTGTCAACATATATAAAGATGTGGTACTTACCGTCACAGAGACCAGACGAGTACAACACTATAACTCATTTGACATGTTATCCTTACCAATAATTTTAGGCTATCGATTTGACCGAGTTAAATTTAGCCCATATATAGGCATCGGAGGTATATATAATCTCTCACTTAAGACAAAGGGTAAGACTGAGATTGGTGGAGAAATTTTAGATTATTCAGATGGCCTAGAATCGCCTTATAAATCCAGATCAGGATTTTCACCTGTCTTGCAAGCTGGATTAGACTATCGAATTGGGCAGCATTTAACATTCGGATTACAGATGTTTTATCAGCATTCTCTTTCTAAATGGAATACAGCTGGTACTTATGCCGCAAGACCTAGATTGCTAAATTTAGGAGTTAAGATTGGCAAGGCATTTTAAATGATCTAGAGTCCTAAGTATTTTGCTCTAAGATTACAGTATCTGTTTTTCACTAAATTAGAGTATGAAAGCCGCAACAGCAAAGCAGATCAAAGATGAACTAAAAGGCAGACCGCCAAAAGACTTATTAGAATTATGCCTAAGGCTATCTAGGTTTAAAAAAGAAAATAAAGAGTTACTTACTTATCTACTCTTCGAGGCGGAGAGCGAATCCAATTATATAGAAAATGTTGTGATTCAGATGGATGAGCAGTTTACGCAAATTAATTCCCAAAATTATTACTACATAAAGAAAGGCACTCGAAAAATCTTAAAAGGTATCAAGAAGTATATTAGATACAGTGGTAATAAAGAGACGGAAGTAGAACTATTACTTGCTTTTTGTAGAAGCTATAAAAAGGCAGTCCCTGCCGCTAACAAGAGACTAGTCCTCAAAAACATCATGGACAGACAGGTTGCACTTGTTAAGAAAAAGATTGCTTTACTGCACGAAGACCTCCAATACGATTACGGATTAGAGTTGGATAGTATACTATCACCATAATCTTACGCTTACTCCATATCTTAGGTTAATTTATTTCTCATTTTAGATCGCTTTATTAACTTCGGTGTTCATAAAATTTTAGCAAACCCCAAAATTCTAAATATGGACGCAGAGAAAATCCAATTATACACAAGCAAAGCTATTGACTGGGCTGTTGCCTTAGCACCTAAATTATTGGTAGCAATATTGGTAATAATTGTAGGGCTGTTCTTAGTTAAAAAACTAACTGCACTTCTCGAAAAAGGATTGGAGAAAGCAAAGCTTGATATTGAGATCAGAGAATTCCTTGCCTCTATCATTTCTATTTTATTAAAAATAGCGGTATTCCTAGTTGCAGGTAGCATTATAGGGATAGAGTTTACCGCATTACTTGGGTTATTGGCAGCAATGGCATTTGCAGTAGGTATGGCACTCCAAGGATTCATGGGTAATTTTGCTTCAGGGCTTACGATCTTATTTCTTAAGCCATATAGAGTAGGAGACTGGGTCGAGGTATCGGAGAGTTTTGGGAAGGTTAAGAGTATACAGATTTTTAATACTACTCTAGAGACGCCTAATGATAAGACACTGATAGTACCTAATGGTCAAGTAACCGATAATATAATCACTAATTTTTCTACTAAAGGAAATATTCGCTTAGAGCTTAATGTGCACATGCCTTATGCTGAGAGTTATCCTAAAGTAAGATCAGTTATCGAATCAGCATTGAAGCAATCTTCTTATGTACTGCCAGAGCCTCCAGCTCAGATTGGCATCGAAACTTATGATAGTCATAATATTGTACTAGCGATAAGGCCGTACATTAATCCTGACGATTATTGGGACGCTACGTTTGAAGTTTATTCTAAGATAAAGGCAGCATTTAGTGCTAACAACATTAAGGCGGCATATTCTGAAGGAGTAGAACTTGGGGATATTGGTAATTAATTACTAATATTTCGGACCACTGGATTTAATTTTATAGTTACTTTAGATAGATACATCAAATTAAAACATGAAAAACAACAGAAGAAAATTTCTAGAATTAGCTGGAGCCCTAGCAGTGGGTGCAGTAGCTTATCCTCAGTTAGGATGTAAGGAAGCTGCAAAGGATTTTAAAAAGGGATACAAAGAAGGGATGAAAAAGGCAGCTGCAGCTGTGAAAGGAGATATAGATAAATTTGGGATCCAGTTATACACTTTAAGAGATATTATAGGAAAGGACCCACAAGGAACAATCAAAAAGTTAGCAGGGTTTGGGTTTAAGCAGATAGAAGGTTACGATGGAGACCAAGGTATGTTTTGGAATATGGGTCATAAAGACTTCAAAAAGTTTATGGATGACGAGGGGTTAGATTTTGCATCCAGTCATGTTAATATTAAAGAGGGGTTTGAGGAGAAGGCAGCGCAAGCAGGTGAAATCGGTATGAAGTATTTGATTTGCCCATATATAGGCCCTCAGACTTCTGTTGATGCGTGGAAGAAGGTGACAGAGCGATTTAATGAGTGTGGGGAGATTTGTAAGAAGAATGGATTGAGATTCGCTTACCATAATCATGCTTATTCTTTTAAGGCATTCTCAGGAATGATACCTCATGATTTCATGATGGAAAATACTGACCCAGATCTAGTAGACCACCAAATGGATATTTACTGGGTAGTTACTGGAGGTGCTGACCCAATAGCATATCTAGAGAAATACCCAAACAGATTTAAGTTATGCCATGTAAAAGATAGAATGAAAGATGCTGGTGATGATGACACGGCTACTTGTACATTAGGTACAGGGATAATAGATTTTCCCAAAATCCTCAAAGTGGCAAAAGACAATGGGATGGAGCACTTTATTATGGAGCAAGAACGATATGATGGAACCACACCTATAAAGTGTGCTGAAGATGGAGCTGCCTATTTGCAAAGTTTAAAGTTTGTTTAATATTCATAGCAATAATTATCTACCATAGATATAGTAAGCTGGGGCATTTGCTTCAGCTTTTTTTTGTGTGTACCGTTTATGACTGACAAGTAGCTGTCATTTAACCTGCACCTAAGCCCTAATTAGTTATACAGACTAATCCTGCCATGAAATCAAACCACCACTAGGTCTATCAATTAATACCTCCTCTCAAATGCAAAATATCATACAAAACGCACCTGAATATCAAAAACTGTAGACGATATGTAGACGCTTGTAGTATAGCTGTAGAGGGGGGTAGACAGTGCTGAGGTCATTTTTCGCCTCTTGTTAATGTACGACGCAAACATAAAGTCTTACAAAACGAAAGAACAAAAAACAAACTACTATGAAAAATTTACTTACAATCATCAGTCTTTTAATCTTCTCTCTTAGCGCAACAGCTAACACTACAGTACCAACAACTGGAGGAGATGATGCAGAAGTAATTTTCGAAAATATAGATGTACAGTTATCTGTACTAGAAGCTAATCAATCAGCTGAGATATTAAGTGCTACTTACAATCAGTCAAATGATTTCTTCAACATAACAACAGAGAAAACAATCAACTTTCTACAAGTGCTTAATGCAGATGGAGAGTTAGAGTATCAATTACCGATCGGGTCTAACAAGCTAAACATAGCGATGCCTGATTTCGTAAAAGGTACATATAAGGTAAATCTATTGATGGAAGGCGGAGACGTTTTCTTGTCAACAGAGCTAGTAAAAAAGTTTTAAATAAAGGTGTTTATTTATAAGGTGTTTATTTTAAATAAGGTGTAAAGTAAAAAAGCCCTGACTTCAGTCGGGGCTTTTTTTATGTCTTGTATTTTGGAGGTTAGGTCTCTGTTTATCTAATAAATATTAGATGTAAAAAATCACTCCACAATTTTTGCTCCTATCGGCATTCGTAATTTTTCTGATGGGAATGGTGCTTTAGAAATGGTAACATTTGCAAATTCTCGTGTGTTACGTAGTTCAGTTATCTTTCCTTCCTCGGTATTATACCAGCTTAAACTGTTGGGAAGTTTAAGTCCATTTATCTGTTTCCAATCATTATATCTAATCCACGAGATCTTATCACTTTTTTCTCCAGAAAAGAAAGTTACGGTATATCCTAACCATGCCATCTGATTTGTGTTAGCATCATAATGTATAAAGTACTCATCTTCTGGACTTATGCCTACTCCAGAATTATATGAAATTCTATAACCTGGGTAATCAACTCCGTCAAATGTGAGTGGTGTTGTTTTAGTGTAAATAATACCTTCATCAGCCAAAACAAATGGCATAGCATAAAAGTAAAAAATGAGATTGGTATAAAATTTAGGATTGCTTTTGTAAGATGTATCGGCTACCACCCA
This sequence comes from uncultured Saprospiraceae bacterium, assembly GCA_937929885.1. Lineage (GTDB taxonomy): Bacteria > Bacteroidota > Bacteroidia > Chitinophagales > Saprospiraceae > CALFUQ01. The sequence continues at coordinate 143 of CALFUQ010000009.1, read as the reverse complement.
GTAGTTTTCACCATCATAACCAGACTCAAAATTACTTGCCTTTATTCGTTCGTTCCGATTTTGAAGATCTATCATTTGAGACTCATTTCCCTCTTCCTTTACAATATCATAACTCATTGATCTCATCGACTTCCATTGCTTTA
>CALFUQ010000008.1 GCA_937929885.1 uncultured Saprospiraceae bacterium | reverse complement strand
TACCACGAGTATAAATTACGATCAGTTAGCGGTTTATGATATTGCAGGTAGGCAAATGGATCTTTTTCAAATATCAGATAGCTCTAAACTTACTCTTGACACTTCTGATTGGCAAGAAGGAGTCTACTTAATCCAACTCAGTAATGGAGAAGTTTCTAAAACATTGAAGCTGGTCAGACTATAATTTCTAAGGGTTGTATTTTTGTCGTTTGCGATGGCTAAATTTTCTTATCCTAATATTCCAGATATATTAATTACTTCTTCAGTTTCTCAAGAGCTTAAGCTGTGCATCTGTATTCCTTGTTATAAGGAACCAGACATTAAACCTACCATTCACAGTTTAATTAATTGTAATGATATAGATCATGAAGTTGAAGTCATCATCTTAATCAATGAATCTGACCAAGATGATGAAAAGGTTTCGAGTCTTAATCAACAAGCATACGAGGACTGTATCTACTTGTCTGGTCTTAGCTGTAAGTATGGCATAAAGCTCTCTCCGATTTATGTAGATAATATAGGTGCTAAGCAGGCTGGCGTCGGCTATGCACGTCGATTGGCTATGGATCTGGCATATCATAGGTTCTCAGATATCGATAAGCCAAGAGGGGTAATTGTTTGTTTAGATGCTGATACGATTGTTTCTAATAACTACTTATCAGACATAGTTAATTTTTTTTATCAGAATGTAAAGCTTGCAGCTTGCAGTATAGCTTTTGAGCATAAGCTAGAGATAGATGACCTAAGTATTAAAAATGCTATCTGTGATTACGAATTGCATCTTCGTTATTTTATCAATATGCAACGATTGATAGAATTGCCATTTGCTTACCAAACTGTAGGTAGTGCTATGGCGGTGACTGCAGACGCTTATAAAAAGCAAGGTGGTATGAATACTCGCAAAGCAGGAGAAGACTTTTACTTCCTTCATAAATTTATAAAAGCAGATTTAGTCGGTGAGCTTAATACAGCAACTGTTTTTCCTTCTGCTAGAATATCAGATCGAGTCCCTTTTGGGACTGGCAAAGCGGTAGGAGATATTACTAAGTCCGACAAAGGATATTTAACCTATAAATCTGATTCGTTTTTTGAGATAAGTAAAATGGTAAAACTATTACCAGAAATCTTTGATGCGAGTAAAAATTCAGAATTGAATTTATCCAGTTTGTCTGACAGCTTAAATGCTTATCTTGTACAAGAGAAATTTCACCAAAAAATTGTTGAGATTAAGGGTAATACAGTTGGGTATGATTCTTTCAGGAAGCGATTTTTTCATTGGTTTGATGCATTCCGATTGATGAAGTGTTTGCATTACTTGAGAGATAATGGTTATGCTAATGTCTCAGTTTCTCAGGCAATAGAAGTATTGTTTAAAAAACTTGATTTAAGTTGGAGTAATGATAAATATGAAAATTTGAGAACCTTGCGCTCTTATGACAGAAAAGATTTTAGTGCAAAGCAGCCTTAATCTCCAAGCCTTCAATTACCTCACTCTCACGCTCCACCCACCAAGCTAATCTTTCATAAACTTTGTCCTCAGGAAAGTAATTAAGTGCCATCTTGACAAATATATGTCCATGCTTAGCTTCGCTGGTCCAGAGCATCTTGTAGAATTTTTTCATCTCACCATCTTCTAATGCATCTGCGACCATTTTAAACCGCTCCGCACCTCTAGTCTCTACAATCGAAGCTATGAGTAGCCTATCCATAAATCGCTCTTCACGACCAGAATGACATTGCTTGATAAGACCTTTCACGTAGAGATCTTCTGTCATCGAGCTGTTTAATTCTACTCCTCGAGATTGCATTAATTCATATACTTGTTGGAAGTGCTCTAATTCTTCAATACCTGTTTCAATGAGTTCTGGGATAATAGCTGATCTATCAGGATACTTGGCGACGAAACTCATCGCCATTGCAGATGCTTTGCGTTCACAGTCAGCATGATCTTGTAAGAAGGCATCAAAATTTTGCATAACTGCTTCTAGCCATTCTGCTTTACTAGGAATAGCGACATCAAGATTAAGTTTCATAATAGATAATAATAGCCATCATTCACGACAATACACGACTGTCAATGAAGTAGATGTGAAAATGATGTTGGAAGAGTGATTAAAAACTAGATCTAAAAGAAAAATATAGGATAATCAATAAAAGCAAGGTTATTATCCCAACTATCATATAGAACTTTTTTTCTTGCTCCTTATGTTTTTTCTCTTGTTTAGCTTTTCTACGTGATTTAGCCATAATGTTGTTTCGTGAATGTATGTCTAAAATAACGGAAACAAATAGAAAATCAAATCCTAAAGCCTTTTAAGCTATTGACTGATAAAATTCTGTGATACGCTCATCTACTTTAATATCCCCTGGCTTGAGTCTTTTCTTCAGTATAATACCTTCTAATGTGGTACATCTACTGAGTGCTACATAGGTTTGCCCATATTCAAATGCTCCACGACCTAGATCTATAATAACTTTCTCAAAGGTTTGACCTTGACTCTTATGAATGGTTATTGCCCATGCTAGTCTAAGGGGATATTGCTTATACACTCCGATTATATCTGAATTTAGAGTGCCAGCAGTTTGATCAAACCTATACTTAATGATTTCCCATTCAAGAGGTTGTACATCTATAATTTTCTCGTCACCATTTTTTTCTTCTATGAGGACTTTTATTTCTTGTTCACTTAGTGTGGTTATTCTTCCAATAGTTCCATTTACAAAACGCTTATCAGGATCATTTTTCACAAACATCACCTGTGCACCTATTTTTAATTTTAAAATAGCTTCTGCTGGGTATCTTTTAGGATTAAAAGTTCCTTTAACGCTAGCCATATAGGTGATCTCTGGTTGATCGATTGCATTAAGCTTTTTAGCATTGAGAGAATTAACGGTGGCATTAATTGAAGATAACGTGATATAGAAGTCAGTAGTTATTTCATCTATCTCTTCTATATGTCTAGAGTTCAATTCTTCAATGTCATCATAATCAATGTCTCTTTTTCTTACCCTATCTAGAAGATTTACGAACGCTCGATTATCCTGTCGATAAACATGAGTTAATTCGATAGTATGCACTTCTATTTGTTGCCTTACTACATGGGAAGAAAAGAAGTATGGAGACTCATACTCTTGGGTTAGTATATGTCTTTCTTCTGGTGTAGCGATGATAGGAGGTAGCTGAAATAGATCTCCAAAGAATATCATTTGGACTCCGCCGAAAGGAAGATCTATTCCTCTATTATTTCGTAAGAATATATCAATATTGTCCATCATATCTGCCCTGACCATCGATATTTCATCTATGATGATAGTCTCTACATTGGCATACATTCTCCAGTTTCTGCGTCGTGTTAGCTCATTAGGGTCTAGCATTTTAGGAGGAAATCCGAAGAAGGAATGGATCGTCTGACCACGAACATTTAGGGCTGCTATGCCTGTGGGCGCAAGTACAGCAGTTTTCTTTTTGGTAGTCTTGCGATAGATGCTGAGTAAAGTCGATTTACCAGTTCCTGCTTTACCAGTTATGAAGTAATGCCCCTTACTGTGTTCCATCTCTTGGATGGCTGCATTAAACTCTGGAGAGAGCGTCAAAGGAGCTTTTATAGGAGTGAGCTTTTTAATATTTAGGTTTCAGTTAATAGACTCCAAATATCTTATTTTTGAATCCATGAATTACATATTATCATCTTTTTATATATTATTATTTTCTTCGAGCCTGTTAGCTGAGACTTATACCTCTTTAGGCTATGAATCTGAACCCAAATTAATAGGGCAGACTACAACTAAACTAACGCTATCGTGGGAGACTAATTTAGAAAGCGATGGATATTATAGGCTAAGCACCTATCCTGAACAAATCTCTTCAGATGATGCTCTATCCAAATTTACTGAAGAGGAGCAATCTTCATTTTTACTAGGTATAAATGATTTGGACAACGATAAGTTTTATTATATCCAGACTGTCAATATACTAGGAACCGATACGCTATATGGAGATATAGGGATTTACAGTTTAGTATCAGAATCTAGCGGTGCTATGGAGGTTTATTTTAATAATAGTATAGATGCGTCGAAATCAAGAGGGTCTTCACCGAATGGAAGTACCGCCTCAGATCTAGAAAGCGCTGTATTAGCTAAGATTAATGCGGCAACTAAGAGTGTAGATTATTGTGTTTACAATACCTCTAGAGAATCAATAGTAAATGCACTTATAGATGCAGAAGATAGGGGAGTAAAAGTAAGAGTAATTTATAATGAAAAGTCTGAAAGCTCTAACGTAGGTTTTAACAGAGCACTACCTTTTAATACTGTAGAACGGTTAGGAGATGGATTAATGCATAATAAGTTTATTGTAATCGATGCTGATGATGCCGACAACTCTTGGGTGATGTCAGGTTCTACTAATTTTACTGAATTCCAATTGGATACAGATCCTAATCACGTAATCTTCATTCAAGATAAAAATCTCGCTAGTGCATATGTAATAGAGTTTGAGGAGATGTGGGGGAGTGATGGTGACGTTCCTAATGAAAATAATGGAAAATTTGGTATCAATAAAAGTGATAACACACCGCATGAATTTAGCATTGGAGGAAAGAAAGTAGAATTATACTTTTCTCCATCTGATTTTGTTTCCGTTAAGATTAATACTGCTTTGACTAGTGCTACTAGTACTATAGATGCAGCCTTGTTGATATTTACGAAGTGGGAGACAAGAGATGCTTTAGAACTTGAGATCGGCACTGGCACAAGGTTCAGGGGAATAGTAGAAGATACTGAAAGCTCCGAGGATGTTATCCCTATTCTTAATAGATTAGGTGCTGATATAAAAGACCATCCTCAGGAGGCCCAGATGCATCATAAATATGCAATCATAGATGAAGGGCTCCAAAATGAAAACAGCAAGGTAATTACGGGATCCCACAATTGGACCCACTCGGCTGATATAAGACATGATGAGAATTTATTGATTATACATGACCCCGAGATTGCTAATTGGTTTCAGCAAGAGTGGGATGCTAGATGGGCTGAACAAACTACAGCAGTTGTCGACCTCAATAAAGCGGAAGAAGTATTACTTTATCCTAATCCTGCAGAAGAGAACATTATGCTTGCCAATAATAATCAGATAGATAATTACAAAATATTAGATATTCGTGGGGCTTTAGTTCGATCTATTCAAACAAATCCAACAGAAGAGGAACAATTATTGGATATATCAGGTTTAGAAAGTGGCTTTTATGTGATCGTAGGACGTAGTGGAAATGAAAAGCTTACTTTAGGGTCCTTCATTAAAAATTAAGTATAACGTGTCATCATTTCAGTTTAAAGAGTTTGTAGTTCAGCAGGAGAAGAACCCGATGAAAGTAGGGACTGACGGTATTTTACTCGGTGCATGGGTAGATTGTGATAATGCAAAACAAGCACTTGATGTAGGGACTGGCACAGGTCTTATCGCCATGATGATGGCTCAGAAAAGTGATAGTATACTAGTTGATGGGGTAGAGATTAATGAGGTTGCCTACCAAGAAGCTCTAGATAATGTGCAAGCGTCTTCTTTTGAGTCACGTATTAAGCTTTATAATGATTCGATTCAAGATTTTGCTCTAGCATCGGATCTTAAGTACGATTTGATAGTAAGTAATCCTCCTTTCTTTACTGGTGGTACAATGAGCAATAATATGGATCGTCAGTTAATTAGACATACCATTAAGTTATCTCATGCTGATTTATTAAGGTCCGTAAGTTCATTGTTAACTAATGAGGGAAAATTTGCGGTGATAGTACCTTTCCTTGAAGGGTTAAGATTTATAGAGATAGCAGAGACCTACAATCTGCACCTTTCTAAAAAGACTTTAGTAAGATCAAGTGAAGGATCTAAAATCGTAAGACTTCTTCTAAGTTTCACAAAAGCAGAATCAAAGGGTACGGAAGAAAATGAATTATTCCTTTACAATGAAGATAAGTCGAGAAGCGCCAGTTTCAGAAAACTAACTCAAGACTTCTACCTGACTTAAAAGCAAAAAAAAGGAAGTGCTTTGAGCACTTCCTAATGTTGATTAGTTCAATTGGGCTTGTGTGTTGCTTAATATCTTTCTAGCTATTTTAAGTATCGTTGTGTCTTCTATGTTGACTATGCCTCCATTAGGTCCAGGTTGCATGTGTTTGCCAACTATTGTTCCGTCCTCGTATTTTTTGGCTCCAAAATAATTCCTTACAGTTTGTTCATCAATGTTAAGTTCATTTGCAATTTTTGCTACACTGCCAGTAGGTAATGAGTGCTTGATTTTTCTTAATTCATTGAAAGATATATTCATAAATGGTAAAGTTTAGGTTGTGTATGAAATAAAATTCTATCAATCATTAATTTAATAAAATATATTAACATCAATATAGATATTATAACATTTATTAAAAGTAATTATGGTAAAATTCAAAATTAAAGTGGGGAGGAGGTACGAGCGACGCAAAAAAAAGCCCATGTTTTAGGAAAACACGGGCATTACTCAATTTAATAACCAAAACTCATATATCTCTTCAGTGCCAAAATTTGTGCCATATGAAAGCTAAGGTTAATATGAGGCAAAAAAAAAGCTCCGACCTTTGTCGGAGCAAAACGAATTTTACAATTAATAACCAAAACTTACACAATTCAAATATATAACATATTACTTGTTTCGGCAATATATAACCATCACTTTATCAGCGATTTGTTTATAATTTTATATCTAAATGT
>CALFUQ010000007.1 GCA_937929885.1 uncultured Saprospiraceae bacterium | reverse complement strand
AGTCCAGTAATCATGGCAACTATTGTAATATCAGCTATTTTTTGATGAGGGAGAATTGTTTTTGCTATTGATTTTGGATTATCGCTTTTATTCTTATTGGCAGACCAAAACGAAAAGCCTCCAAACACTGCGGCTAATAAAATTCCAGATAAGAGATTTCCACCGCCAGAGAATAGAACTTCAGAAGGGTCTATTTTAAATGATTCGAAGTTTTCTCTCACATGCATGAACTTGTAACCTAAAGCGAAGCCCATGAAAGAAGTGATTAGTATTTCTTGCCACTCAGCTCCAGCGTTAGTTTTGATCGTTTGCGTGATAGGTTTTAAAATGCCTTCACGTTCTTTTCTTTTAAATTCTTGGTATAATATAAATGCCGATGAGAAAATAGCGGAACCAAGTAATAATCCGAAAGTCTTGAAAATAGCCGTCCAGTTATCTGGAGCTGTTCCGAAAATATCATGAAATAAGTAGGAGAGGTCAGGGTACATAATTGTCGGTCAATTCGGCTTACAAAATATGAAATGCTAATGGAATACTAAACCGCTGCAATATCTGTTAATAAATAGGTGAAAACAAGCCTCAAACCAATGAAAAAATTACTCCTTCTGTCAGTTATACTTATGGTTTATTTTAATATGAATGGACAGGCAGGTGCTCATGTGCATGGAGGATTATTAGCTGGTCAATTTAATACTACTAATCTCACACCGGAAGGCACTACACATAGGGGCTGGAGGGTAGGAGTAGATGCAAGGTTAAATTCTGGCAAGATGTTTTTTACTGGTGGTGTCCATTATTTTAAGTACTCATTTGATGCAGCAGATGGAGGCGAATATTTTAAAACTGGAGATTCTTTTACCATTCAGAAAGGAAGATTTGGCCTCGGATGGAATCTGATAGAGATCCCGTTAATCATGAGATTACGTGCTAAATTAATGGGTTCTATTAATCTGATCACGGCCCCAGATGACAGGGACTTACCAAGTCAATATGAGCGGATGAATGATGGTTATGCAAGTTTAGACTTTGGCTTAGGAGTAGATGTATTATTTTTCACGATAGACTTAGAATACGAGAAAGGAATGCTAAATGCTGTCAATCAAGCTCCAGATACCAAACTTGATTATTGGTCTTTGACGGCTGGCGTGTTTTTCTAGACAGGAGCGAATATATCTACCACAGTACCTATAATATTATCAGTATTACTAAAATCGGCTAATTCAAATTTTTGAATCGTGTTGATTAAACCTGATTGCAAAGGAGCTTCAACTTTTATATAATTATCCGTAAAGCCATTCATCCTTCCTTCTTTCTTACTTGATTCAAAGAGTACAGGTCTGATTTCTCCCACATGCTTATTATAGAATGCTCGTCGTTTCTTTTGAGAGAGGATTCTTAGCTTTTCATTTCTTTCTCTTCTGACTTGTATTGGGACAGAGTTTTCCATTTCAGCAGCAGGAGTATTAGCTCTTTCCGAATATGTGAATACATGGAGGTAAGAAATATCTAATTCGGTTAAGAAATTATAAGTCTCATTAAAGTGTTCTTCTGTTTCTCCAGGAAAGCCTACAATCACATCAACTCCTATGCAGCAATGTGGCATTAAAGATTTAATAAAAGCTACACGATCTTGATAAAGTGAAGAGTTATACCTCCTCTTCATCATTTTCAGGATTTCATCTGATCCTGACTGCAATGGCATGTGGAAATGCGGAACAAAACGTTTAGATTTAGATACAAAATCTATAATCTCATTGCTACACAGATTAGGTTCGATTGACGATATCCTAAACCTGTCTACTCCCTCAACTTTATCAAGCGCTCTTATTAAGTCTAGGAAATTCTGATCTTTTCTTTTCTCATTATCTGAAATTCCAAAGTCACCAATGTTAACTCCAGTAAGTACAATTTCTTTGATCCCTAGTGCAGCGATTTTCTGAGCATTATCAACTACGTTAGCAACATTGTCGCTTCTACTTTTCCCTCTTGCCTGCGGGATGGTACAAAAGGTGCATTTGTAATCACAACCATCTTGTACTTTAAGAAATGATCTCGTACGATCTCCAAATGAGAATGCTGACTCAAAACTATTGACCTCAATAATAGAATCTGCTCTTACCATTCCTTGGCCAGGAGCTTTGGATAGACTATCGATATAGTTAACGACATTAAATTTTTCTGCGGCACCTAAGACCAGATCTACTCCTTCTATATTGCTGATCTCTTCAGGCTTGAGCTGAGCATAGCAACCTATCATTACAATCTTAGCTTGCGGAGATATCTTCTGGACGTCTCTTACAAGCTTTCTACACTTCCGATCTGCAAAGTCAGTTACAGAGCACGTATTGATCACATAGATATCTGCTCCATCTTCAAACTTATTAGCGGTAAACCCATGAGACTCAAAGCTCCTCTTGATACTCGATGTCTCTGAGAAGTTGAGTTTACAACCAAGGGTATGAAATGCTACAGTCTGTGGTGTTGCCATTGGATGCAAATGTACGTACAAATTGAATTTTATAATTGAGCCGTAGATTACTGAATTTTTGCAAAAGTCAACCGAATTTCCTGATTATGCTACCAAATTGATAATAGCGCAATATGGTACTATCCAATACTTTAAAAAATTAAAGAGACCGACTTTTATGCTTTTTGGATGTTATGAACAAGTTCTATTTATAAATCATCATATTTTTTTTGTTCCCACATTATATTCAGTCAAGAAATCCTTGTGCTAGATACGCCGATTGATTCATATCATTAAATGACTATGTAGTTACCTATATCGATAGCACAAGAAGCGTTGAGTATGATGATGATGGACGGGCTCTTTATCTGTTTTGCTAGGGTGCTTATGTATTTGGTCGATTAGAGAAGATATTTGGGAAACCTAAATATTAGATTCTTAATATATCTCCAATCCATTTCCTGTTAAGACTATTATGGTTTGCCTATCTTCCATTATTAACAAGGAATAAAATGAAAGAAAGGCTACTCTCCATAGACGTCCTGAGAGGGATGACTATATTCTTTATGATCATAGTGAATACCCCTGGGAGCTGGTCTCATGTGTATGCTCCGCTACTACATGCTAAGTGGCATGGATGCACACCTACTGATCTGGTATTCCCCTTTTTTCTTTTCATAGTAGGAGTAAGTATGTCTATCTCTTTCAGAAAGTACCAGGAAGGAGAACGATCTCATTGGATTGTAAAAGTCTTAAAGAGAACAGCATTAATTTTTCTTGTAGGCTTATGCCTTAATTGGTTTCCGTTTTTTCATAAGAATATCGCTGACTTGCGAATCTTTGGAGTATTGCAGCGTATTGCACTTGCATTTGGAGGAGCTGGGCTATTGGTGATCTTTATTCGAGATAAGAGGATGTTAGCTACTGTTGCAGCTTTGATATTATTAGGCTATTGGGCGTTGATGTTTCTTGCAGGAGGTCCAGATCCATTTTCATTAGAAGGTAATTTGGCTACTTATCTTGATACTTTATTGCTAGGAGAAAATCATGTTTATGGAGGTTTTGGAATTCCTTTTGATCCAGAAGGCTTAGTCAGTACAATACCTGGAGTTGCTCATGTAGTGATCGGTTATTTTGTTGGCTTAAAGATTCAACAAAGCTCTGCTGATAAATTGTTTTTGGTTCATTCTCTATTTGTGATTGGTGCTGCATTGACAGTGCTCGGCCTTGTTTGGAACTTAGCGTTTCCTATAAATAAACCTATATGGACTAGTTCCTATGTTTTACTTACGACTGGTCTAGGCACAATACTTCTAGGTAGCTTAATGTGGATAATAGATGTCAAGGGCTGGCAGAAATGGACATATATCTTTAGAGTTTTTGGACTTAACCCTTTAATAAGCTATGCACTAAGTGGATTATTTGTAAAGCTGTTTATGCATGTCTTAAAGTGGGATGATACTAATCCTTATCCTTGGTTGTTTGACAACATATTTTCACTAGTCGGGAGTCTGAAGTTTGGTTCATTTTTGCAGGCACTAACTTATACGATGTTCATATGGTTCTTTGCTTGGTTGCTTTATCGTAAGGGTAAGGTTATAAAGGTGTAAGTTTTTCTTCACCTAGCCTCTCCAATTAGAAATGGAGAGGAACGTGATTCGATTTGGTATAAGTGTATTCACTTCAATTAGCAAATGCTTGTATTTTTCCTTTCTCCATTTTTGGAGAAAAGTGGATTTCCCGATTATCATCGGGAAAGAGGGAAGAGAAAAAGATAAACCTTACGACGATTTCAACTTCTTCTTAAGCGCAAACAACTCATCCCTATACTGAGCAGCCTGAAT
>CALFUQ010000006.1 GCA_937929885.1 uncultured Saprospiraceae bacterium | reverse complement strand
CCTTGCAGGATTAGTATATAAAATGATTTCACCAGAGGTAAATGATTAATTACTTTTTAAATAATTTTTGATATAACAGCCTGTAGTTTCTACAGGCTGTTTTTTTGTTAATCTATTACTATGTAACTCTTTAGAAGTGTTCAAGCCAATATTTTAAATAGGCTGAAGTTTTCTATCTTTCTACAAATTCAAACAGGAATTATATACACTTAACCATATGAATCTAAATGCATATAAAGAGAGTCTCATTAAGGATCAACCTCCCACTGACCTATCCCAAGTCCTAACTGGATTATGGTACGACGCCAAAGACAACTGGGGAAAAGCTCATGACCTTATCGATGGTTGTGAAGAAGCAGGAGGCTCATGGGCTCATGCATATCTACACAGAAAAGAAGGAGACTTATGGAACGCTGATTATTGGTATCGGCGAGCAGGAAAGGATAGACCTCAGCACAGTCTTGATGAGGAATGGGAGGTGATTGTAAGTTTTTTGCTGAGCACTTAGGTTTTAATTTCATAGTCCTCAGTGGATAGTCCAAATAAACATTAACTTAAAACACGTGCTATCGACTATTAACTTTTCGACTATTAACTTTTCGACCATTGACTTTTCGACCATTGACTTTTCGACCATTAACTTTTAGACTATCAACTATTTTCAATCCTAGCCCTCCACTCCACGTATCCCGCAATAGCGATTCCTAAGAAAACCAAAAACTGAAAACTTGTCAGATAAAGCCCCTTGTAGGCATAAAGCGGGATAGAAATAAAATCTCCAATAATCCATGCTATCCAATTCTCAATTTTCTTTTTTGCCATTAACCACATCCCAACTAAGAATATACCAGTAGTTAACGAATCCCAATAAGGTACATCGCTGTCTGTATAATTACTTAATACACTAGCCATGATGATAAAAAACATAGCAAATAAAACTATGCTGATGAGATTTTCCCGAGAGGTATTTTTAGTGATTGGTGTAATTACATCTTCATCAGTTCTGGAAGACCAAACTATCCACCCATAAACACTCATTACGAAGTAATAGAAATTGACACCCATATCTGCATACAACTTCCATTTAAAACATATGTATACATAAAGTAAAACCGAAATAATTCCTGTTGGAAAAACTAGAATGTTTTCTTTCTTGGCATACCATACACTCAGTAATCCAAAAACCACAGCAACTACTTCCTGCCAAGACATAGCTTGAGCAGCTACAACAATATTTTCCCAATATGCTTCCAAGAATTCTTAAATCGTTTTTAAAGCTGCTATCATATCCGATGCAGTAGCCCTATTACCATAATTATGGTCATAATGCGCATAGAATATTTTGCCGTCTTTGCCAATCATATAAGTTGCTGGCACTGGTAAATAGGCATCTTCACCACCTTGGCTTTCTGCTAGCCCTACATCTGCAGAGTTCCCTACCTTATCCGAGTAATCATCAGTTACTTTATAAGTCACCTTATAGTCATCCATAATCTTATGTGCTTGATCATGTATAAATGGAATTTCAATAATTGACTTTTCTTTAGTCTTCGCTATATAGGTATCGGTCTCAGGAGTAATTGCATATACTCTTAATCCTTGCTCTGACAACTCAGCTAACTCCCCTTGCAATGCATCTAAATGCTTGGTACATAAGCCGCACCAAAACCCTCTATAAAACACTACTGCAATAGGACCACTTTTAACTTCCTCACTTAAGTTGAATGGTTTTCCATCACTTGTAGTTGCTACAATGTTAGGTGCTTGCTCACCTACAGATAGTCCCCCCAACTTATTATCAGGACTATCTGCCATCCCTTTATAAAGATCTGGGATAGATGGACCTGAAGTATCCAATGTTTTCTCCTCAACCATAACTTCTGCTACCTTATCAGTAGCATCCTTCACTTTATTCTCCGCATTTCCAGGTGCACATGACTGGATAAATCCAGTAAAAAGAAGTGCAACTATCGCAATTAGTATATCTTTCATTTGTATTCTATTTGACGACAAATATCCACCTTTTTGGTGGATTCAAAATTTTGAAATGGATAAAAAAAGATGTGAATGGTGTCTAGGACATGATATCTATGTGAAATATCATGATGAACACTGGGGAGTCCCAAGATATGATGATAAAACTTTATTTGAGTTCCTGACTTTGGAAGGTGCGCAAGCAGGATTAAATTGGCTTACCATACTTAAGAAACAAGAAGGTTATCGTAAAGCTTTTGTTGATTGGGATGTGCAGAAGGTAGCGAGATTCTCAGAAAAGAAAATTCTTAAAACCCTCGAAAACCCAAACATCATCCGCAACAAGCTTAAGGTAAGGTCTACTGTAACTAACGCACAATCCTTTATCAGGATCCAAAATGAGTATGGAAGCTTTTCAGAATACTTTTGGAATTTTAGTGGAGGCAAGCCTATCATCAATAAGTATAAAACAATGGCTCAAGTTCCTGCGACAACCGCACTAAGTGATAAGATGAGTAAGCAGTTTAAGAAAGACGGATTTAAATTTGTCGGCAGCACAATTGTATATGCTTATATGCAATCCATGGGTATGGTTAATGATCATACAACAGCTTGCTTTAGGCATAAGCAGTTAAAATAGCTCGCTTAAAGCGTCATTTCATATTGTAGCTAAACTAAAATTTCATACTTTAATCTAATCTAAAACGATCGTTATGAGATATACCCTTTTATTAGCCCTCCTAGTCGCACAGTTTTATTCATTTGCACAAGTTGATCTTGGCTATCAATTACCAGACAAAGCTATCCTTGATTTAGTAGATGCACCACTACCACCAGTAGTTAGAATAAATTCTAAAGGAACTCAAGCACTACTGATGTATCGCAAATCGCACAAGTCGATTAAAGAATTATCAGAAGATGAATTAAGGTTAGCGGGGTTAAGAATAAATCCTAAAACTAACATTGGCAGTAGAACCAGATTCTACTACTCCATAAAACTACTCGATATCAATTCTGGACAACAGACTAAAATTAGTGGCCTCCCTGATGAAGCTAAACTTGCTTATGCTAGTTGGTCTCCCGATGAGAGCAAAGTTGCAATTACAGTTACAGATGAACAACAAGTTAATCTGTGGATCATTGATATGGCTACGAGTACAGCTAAGCAAATTTCTGATTTTGCGCTTAATGCTAACATGGGTAGACCAATGACATGGATGAAGGATAGTAATGCTTTGTTAGTTAAAGCTTTACCAGATAATCTTCCTCCTCTCATTAACAAAGCCACTACCGTTCCTTTTGGCCCAACAATCTCAGAGAATGCAGGGAAAAAAGCTCAGAATAGAACCTATCAAGATTTATTGAAAGATAAAACAGATGAAAAGAATTTTGAACAGCTAGCGCAGTCGTCTTTAATAAAGCTAAATGTCGATGGCTCTAAATCGACATGGAAAGAAATTGGAATGTACAGAGGAATATCTCCTTCTCCTGACGGGAATCACATCATGCTTACCACTGTTGAAAAACCTTTCTCTTATCTAGTACCCTATTATCGATTCCCATCAAAATCTTCAGTGTACAGTAACGATGGAAATCTTGTAAAGACCTTGCTAGAGATTCCACTTATCGAAGACCTCCCCAAAGGATTTATGGCAGTAAGGAAAGGAATGAGAAACTTACAATGGCGAGACGATAAACCAGCAACCGTCATATGGGCTGAAGCACTAGATGGAGGAGATCCAGCAAGGGAAGCTGAATACCGAGATGCTGTATATCAACAAGCAGCTCCTTTTACAAATGAAAAGAGACATTTAGTCGATTTAAAAAATAGGATGAGTTATGTCCAATGGTGTGATGATAATACAGCTGTTGCCTACGATAGATGGTTTAATGACAGGAATACAAAGCAATATTTATTTAACCCTTCAAATCCTGCGCAAGATCCTATAATAATATCTGATAGAAATTATCAAGATAACTATAGTGATCCAGGTGACTTCGTCACCGAGAAAAACGAATATGGGGAATATGTTTTGAGCAAATCAAACAATAAGCTACTTCGAATCGGAGATGGCAATTCCGATGAAGGCATCTTACCGTTTATTGATGAATATGATATTATAAGCAATACCACTAAGAGGTTATTTAGATCACCGAAAAATAAAAAATACGAGAGGATAGTTGACGCAATCGATATAAAGAATGGAAAATACTTGACCAGAATTGAGTCAAATAATGAGTTCCCAAATTATTACATCAGGGATATCAAAGCAAACACAAAAAAAGCAGTTACCAATTTTGAGAATCCATTTGCTAGCATTCAAAACATAAACAAGGAAGTAATAAATTATAAACGCGATGATGGTTTAGATCTTTCAGGTACACTTTATCTTCCAGCTGGATACGACACTAACAATCCAGAAAAGCTACCTATGTTGCTATGGGCATACCCTAGGGAGTATAAAGACAAAAGCACTGCTTCACAAGTTACTTCTTCGCCTTATGCATTTACCTACCCGTCGTATGGATCGCCTATTTTTTGGGTAACGCGAGGATATGCTGTTTTAGACAAAGCCGCTTTCCCAATTGTCGGTGAGGGTGAAGAACAACCAAACGATAGCTTCAGAGAACAGCTAGTAGCAAACGGAAGAGCAGCGATAGATGCTGTAGATGCGATGGGATATGTAGATAGAGATCGTGTAGGTGTAGGGGGACACTCGTATGGTGCATTCATGGTAGCCAACCTACTATCACACTCAGATGATTATGCTGCAGGTATTGCACGTAGCGGAGCATACAACAGAACACTTACGCCATTTGGTTTTCAAAGAGAAGAAAGAAGTTACTGGGAAGCACCTGAGGTATATTATACGATGTCACCTTTCATGCATGCTGAGAAAATGAAAACTCCTCTCCTACTTATTCATGGAGAAGCTGATAACAACTCGGGTACCTACCCAATGCAAAGTGAGCGATACTTTAATGCTCTAAAAGGATTAGGGGCTGTTGTCAGATTAGTTATGTTACCGAAAGAAAGTCACGGCTATGCTGCTCGAGAATCAAGACTACATATGCTTTGGGAGCAAGACCAGTGGTTAGAAAAACATGTAAAAAATAGAGTTATCGAACAAGAAAAAAAGACACAACCATGATAAAGCAATTGATTTGTATTTTTTGTTGCTTTTGGTGGACTAGTATAGCTGCGCAAAACATTACAACAAAAGGATTAGAAAAACCAGTGGAAATAATCGTTGATGTCTGGGGCATTCCTCATATCTATGCTCAGACGGAGAATGATCTCTTTTTTGCGCAAGGTTGGAATGCAGCGAGAGATAGACTCTTCCAATTTGAAGTATGGAGACGTCAAGCTACAGGGACTGTCGCAGAGTTACTTGGTGAGCGAGAACTTAAAAGAGATATAGGAACAAGACTCTTTAAGTTTAGAGGCAACATGGAAGATGAGATGAATCACTATCATGAGAATGGAGAAGCGATAATTACTTCTTACGTAGCTGGAGTTAATGCTTACATCGATTACATTAATGACCGTCCAGATGAATTGCCGCTAGAATTTAAATTACTAAAAACTAAACCTCAAAAGTGGACACCAGATGTGGTGATATCTAGACACCAAGGGCTGCTTGGAAATATTGGCAACGAACTAAATGTTGGCAGACAAGTTGCACTGGTAGGCGTGGAAAAAACAAAAGAGATAAATTACTTCCATCCTCATGACCCACTTATTGATATAGATCCAAAGATTGATAAGGACTTATTAAGTGTAGACATCCTCGAGTATTACAATGCCTATCGTCGTCCTGTAAGATTCCAACCAGAAGACATTATAGCTAGCGTTCAAAATAATGAAGATAGTTACAAGAATCTTGCACTTATCAATGAAGCCTCAGATGCGATTCTCAAAAAAAATGATATCAATGATCTTGGTAGTAACAACTGGATAGTATCTGGAGAACATACCGCAAGCGGATACCCAATGATGGCAAATG
This sequence comes from uncultured Saprospiraceae bacterium, assembly GCA_937929885.1. Classification (GTDB taxonomy): domain Bacteria; phylum Bacteroidota; class Bacteroidia; order Chitinophagales; family Saprospiraceae; genus CALFUQ01. The sequence goes on along the minus strand of CALFUQ010000006.1, from coordinate 4,019 downwards.
ATCCGCACAGAACTCAAGCAGTACCATCACTGAGATACATGGCACACTTAGTAGGTCCTGGGTGGAATGTGATAGGTGGTGGAGAGCCTGAGATCCCTGGCATATCCATAGGACATAATGGTGTAGGTGCATGGGGACTTACTGTATTTAGGACAGATGCTGAAGATCTTTATGTCTACGATACAAATCCTAATAATACTAATGAATATAAGTACGATGGTTCATGGGTGGAGATGGAAGTACTTAAAGAGACAATAGTCGTAAAAGACCAGAAGTCTAGACAACTACAATTAAAGTATACGAAACATGGCCCAGTAGTTTACGAGGATTTAAAAAACCATAAAGCTTATGCTGTAAGGTGTGGCTGGTTAGAGATTGGAGGTTCTCCTTACCTTGCGAGTTTGAGGATGGATCAGTCTCAGACATTTGAGGAGTTTAGAGACGCTTGTAACTACAGTAACATTCCTGGTGAAAATATGATCTGGGCAGACAAAGAAGGAAATATAGGATGGCAAGCAGTAGGGATTGCTCCACTTCGAAGAAACTTTAGTGGCATGGTACCAGTACCTGGAGATGGAACTCACGAATGGGATGGCTACTTAGAAATCAAGAAAAAACCAAATGTCTATAACCCCCCATCGGGAATCTTCTCAACAGCAAATCAGAACGTAACTCCTATAAGCTACAAAGAGATGGATGCTATTGGATTTAGCTGGTCTGACCCATATCGTGGATGGAGAGTTGAGGAAATGTTAGGCAATGGAAAAAAACATACGGTGATGGATATGGCAGAATACGTAACCGACTATACTAATCTTGCTGCAAGGTCTCTTACTCCCCTATTAAAAAACCTTTCCTCATCAAAAGAAAAAACAGAAAAGGCTAGACAAATGCTTGCTGATTGGAGCGACCACAAGTTAACTCCTAACTCCATAGTAGCTGCTATATACGCCACTTGGGAACGAGAACTAAAATCGAGCATGGAGAACATGATGATTCCTAAGGAGGTTAGTTCGTTTAGTTCATTGCAAATGGTCAAAGTGGTAGATTGGTTAATTTTTCCTGATAGTAAATTTGGCAAAGACCCGATTGCGGGACGAGATAATTTTCTTTTAGATGCATTAGATGCGAGCATCATTTCACTTGAAGCGAGACTGGGCACTGACATGTCTAAATGGCAATACGGTCAAGAAAAATTTAAACACATAAAACTCAAGCACCCCATGAGCGCAGCAGTAAATGATATTACACGTGAGAAGCTAGAAGTCGGCCCTCATCCAAGAGGAGGTAATGCTTACACAGTAGGTAGCACTGGCAGTAATGACAATCAATCAAGCGGTGCATCATTCAGGGTAATTATTGATACTGGAAATTTTGATCATTCTCTATTTACTAATTCGCCTGGGCAATCAGGCGACCCAGATGACCCTATGTATGACAACCTATTTGATACATGGGCTAAGGATAAATTCTTTCCAATGTTTTATTCCCGTGACAAAGTAGAATCTGTGAAGTCAAAAGTTATAAATCTGATACCTGAATGAGGTTAGCTAGTACGTTATTGGTCTGCTTTGTGTGCAGTTTTGCCTTTGCTCAAGATCATGTTATCCATCTCTACGATGAACCTTTAAAGCCAGGTCATACTGAGGAAGTCGAAGATCAAGGATTCATATGGATGACAGATATACAGAATCCTATTATTGAAGTCTTCTTACCTGCTAAAAAACAATCTACAGGTCAAGCAGTTTTGATATGCCCTGGTGGTGGGTATGCGGGCTTAGCATATGATTGGGAAGGGACTGATATTGCTAAATGGCTAAACGGAAATGGAATTGCAGGGATAGTTTTGAAATACCGAATGCCAGACCCAAGTGCAGGAATAGCAGGAACGCTCATACCAACTAATGATGCAAAAACTGGGTTAGATATAATCCATGCTTTTGCCGAAGAATGGAATATTGACAAAAGTAAAATCGGCATCATGGGATTCTCTGCTGGTGGCCACCTTGCCGCTAACTTATCAACTTCTGAAATATTGATGGGAGAATTATCTCTTGAGATTATAAATCCAGACTTCTCTATCCTAATGTATCCTGTAATTGGGATGCAAGAAATTACTCACGGTGGTTCAAAAAGATTCCTACTAGGAGATAACCCTTCTCAAGAATTAATCTTAGAATTTTCTAATGAAGAACGAGTAAATAAGAATACCCCTCCCACTTTCATTGTTCACTCCGCTGATGACAAATCTGTACCTGTAGAAAATAGCCTAGTCTACTACCAAGCATTAAAAGATAACGAAATACCTACAGAAATGCATCTATTCCAAACTGGAGGACATGGCTATGCGCTAGGTATTAATGGAGGGCAAGAATCAACATGGCCATCACTTTGCATTCAATGGCTTAAAAATTTAAATAGTAAATAAATAAAATGAAGCACTTAATTATCCTATCTCTCCTCTTAGGAGGAAGCTTAATGACGTCTGCACAATCTACTCAGAAAGCACATATAATCGATAAGGTATTTTCTGAGAATATCGTTGTCTCTCACAATTACCTTTTGCATGTCCCAAAAGATAAACGCCACGCCATTAATGGTAAGCTACCAATGATCGTATTCCTTCATGGCGCTGGAGAACGTGGTGACAACATAGAACTACTAAAGGTCCACGGACCTCCTAAAAAAATAAATAATGGAGAAGATCTTCCTTTCATTGTACTATCTCCACAGTGTAAAGAAAATACCCGATGGAATCCACAAACTATAAAAATATTGATTGATCAGATTGTAACCGACTACCCTGTTGATGTCAAGAGAATATATCTAACTGGTCTAAGTATGGGTGGCTACGGAACTTGGGATCTAGCTATTAAGTATCCTCATAAGTTTGCAGCAATTGCGCCTATCTGCGGTGGCTCTGATGTCCATGCATGGGATGCATCCATGAAGCTATTAGATACTCCAATCTGGGCTTTTCATGGAGCTATGGATGAGGTCGTACCAGTAGAAAGAACCACAAGAATAATACAAGCATTAAGAAAAGCTGGAGCTAAACCAAAACTAACTATCTATCCTGATGCTAATCATGATAGTTGGACAGCTACTTATGATAATCCTGAGTTGTATGAGTGGTTTTTGGAGCAATCAAATTAAAAGTTCATAGTTTAATTTGAAGGATTACAGTTTTCTATATCAGCTTCAAAGATAGCTCCTTGCCTAACTTCGAAACCTGGATCTAAGCATATCTCTACGCCACCGTAAAAGAATGTGCTACCAGAACTTTGGACTATTTTTTCTGATATTACTTTGTTGTTTGCTCTATACGTCTTGGGATCTAATGGGACGTGGTTAGCAAAAAGCGTATCTGGACAGCATGCTCCAAACTCATCCACAATTCTTACTTTGCTATCGCAGGTAGTGACATTAGCGTTATGATCATTCATCGTTAAGGTGATATCAACAACTCCATTGTCAGAACAATCAAATGAAGATTGATCAAGGCTAATGGTAGAATACCAGCAGGGGTCTAAATCTGACACATCCAGTGCATCAATTGTTCCATTCCCTGTGCCGTCCAGAATGACCGATTGGCTCTGGCATAGTGATTTAGGGGTATAATTTTCATATTCCATGATCATGATACCTCCGTGAAAATATTCACCAGGAATATCAAGATCGTATCCTGATACTCCGACTATAATTTGATTATCTAAAATGACATTTGAACCACCAGTATTTGTATACGCGTGTTGGTTAGTAAACTCTTTGGAACTTATACGTCTAATAACATTCCATTGATTTTGAATGCATTGGCTTTTCTTCAATACTATAGCTTCACCAGCACCTACACTCGGATTATAAGAACCAGATCCTACAACCATTAAATCCTTTACTAAGGAAATACTCCTCATGTCCGCGTTGCCTTGAGTATAAGTTATTGTAGAATCTACAATAGATTGAACTAATCCAAAATTATCAAGGCCTCCTGCATCCCTTTCAAAAACAAAGAATGTAGT
>CALFUQ010000005.1 GCA_937929885.1 uncultured Saprospiraceae bacterium | reverse complement strand
ATATTAAAACCAATTATGGTAAATTTGTATTATTAATCAAGTTTATTGGTTAATTCATATTTAGAAAACTATGATACTTAAAGCAGTTATATCTATTTCGCTTATTCTATTCTCTGTGATCGATATCCCAGGGTCATTACCTGTGCTTATAGATCTTAAGAAGAAAGGTATTGCTATCGAACCATTTGTGGCCACGCTTACTGCTGGTGCCTTGATGGTAGCCTTCTTGTTTTTTGGAGTATCTATCCTCGGCTTGTTTCACATTGAGATTTCATCTTTTGCTTTAGCAGGATCATTGATTATATTTTTGATTGGACTAGAGATGATTTTGGGCATCAGAATATTTAGAGATCTAGATCAAGAAGGAGCTTCTGGAAGTATTGTTCCTATTGCATTTCCATTGGTGGCGGGAGCTGGTACGCTCACTACTATCTTAAGTTTAAAATCTCAGTTTGAGACTAATCATATCCTTATCGCTATTGGTATCAATTTAGTAATTGTATATGCTGTGCTAAGAGCAACTGGTTGGCTTTCTAGAGTTATGTCTGAGACCGTATTATCAAGTTTGAGAAAGATTTTCGGGATTATCCTTTTAGCAATTGCTATCCAGATGTTTAAGACAAATGTTGGTTTATAGAAAGTAAAAGTGTTGGTTTATAGAAAGTAAAAGAGAGAGGATAGGAGTTGCGTAGCAAAACCACTTACTATTTTTCTTTAATACCAAACAAAAGCTTTCTTTCCTTTCTTAAGAGGAGAGATTTCGCGAAAGTGAAGAGAGGAGTATATTGTAGAGGAGTAAAGTCTACTCCAAATCAATCAAAGCTGTCCATACACTCTGCACATTGTTATCAAGTCTCGTCCAGATAGGTCTTATCCGACCATTGTAAGCACTGATATCATTATAGTCTCCAAAGAATCCTCCTATAGTGGGAGTGAATGGCTTTTCACTGATTTTCACATTCGTAAAAGTTTCAGCACCATCTGTAGAATAGGCTAGGTAAACATCTGTAGCATTATCATCATACGCTCTTCTGTCATAGAATACGATATAAATATAACCAGTAGTAGGGTCGATATCCATCCAACTCAGAAACTGGTGCTTCCCTGCTAAGTCATCATTAACTCTTTTGGCGCTGGTCCATTTATTACCTCCATCGCTAGAGGATGTTATCCATATGTCAGTGTCATCTGTACCATTACGTTGATCTCCCCAGTTTACATAGATATTACCTCTATAAGGACCTTGGCTAAGATCAACTTCTGTTATCGGCATACCATTACATCGCGGAATGCCAGGTATATCGATAGTCCATCCCTCTGGTTGCTTTGCTATTATTTTATCCTTACCCCATGTCAAACCATCATCATCTGAGCGGTCAAAAAATATTTTTTCATTGTAAGACCACGCTACATAAATCTCACCGTTAGGACCGACAGCTGGGACAGCTCCTTCTGTCGTATTATCATCGTCTATACAATCACCTTCTAGATCGCTAATCGTAATCGGGTCTGACCATGAATTACTACCATCGGTGGACTTGCTAAAAAGAATTCTAGATTTATCTTCTGCCTTCTTACTTCCATACTTATCAAATTCTGTCCATGTCATATAAAGATGATTGGTTCTTGGATCAGTTACCATCCATTGCTTATCATGGTCTTTGGTCATACTAGGTTTTGAGTAGCTACCATCATTCCATGTGAGGCCGTTATCAGAAGATTTTTGGATTACTATTCTATCTAAGAACTCAGGGTCTTGATAAGCTCTCCCAGTAGGATTAGATAGATGAGAAAAATAAAAATTGCCTTCATAATCAGCCCTAATCACAGGATCCCCAAACACACCATAGGAAGACTGCAGTTTATCTTTAGTCCAAGTAACTCCTCCATCATTTGATAGGTAGACATTGTTAAGCACTGAACCTCCAATGATCAGATCTTGATTTATTGGACTTATGCAGATACTTGGTTCGCACACACTATATGGAATAGTTGTGCTGTCGATTATTACATTTTTGAATGTGGAAGGGAATTTTTTTTCTACTTGTAAATCTTGTAGGCGATTGGTGCATGCGAAAAGTAAAATCAGAACAATACCAGAATATCCTAAATACGAATGAGGTGCTTTCATTATTTGAAGATATTATATTGTTGATGATCTTAAAGACTTTACTTTAAAATTACCTAAGTAGGTGATGCGAAGGGGTCTTCAAAAAAGAGAGAAGTAAGTATCATATCTAGGAACTCAACGATTAGACAGTTGTCCTCCTAGATATGATACTTAGAGATTAATATTACTTTTCTAGCATGCTCAACTTTCCATGCTTAGCAAGTTCTGGAGCAAGTTGGCTAGGTGTTTTATATCCTAGGATCTTATCTACTATTCTCATGTTTTCATCTAGAATTACCAGACAAGGATATCCACTTACATTAAAGAATGAAGATAGCTGGTGTCTTCCGTTTCTTGTTTTTGCTCTTGCCGGATTATAATCTGGATTTCCATATTCTTTACCCATGAAATTAACGGCGTCAGGTCCTTCAGCATTAAATTTCACAGCATAGAAATTTTTACCTACCTGATTGATGATTTCTTCATTTGTAAATGTATTTCTGTCCATCATTTTACATGGTCCGCACCAAGGCGTATAGACATCAACCAATATTTTTTTAGGGTTCTTTTTTACCAGACTTTCTACTTCACTTATGGATACCCAAGGTATCTCAGTGTAGGTATCAGGTTCTGCAGGAGTTGTGCTGCTGCATGAGATAAAGATTACTGTGATTAGGAGATAAAATGTAGCTCTCATTATTTGTTGTTGTTATAGTTTGAATTATAACTTTAAAATTAAAGAAGATATGTTGAAGCCTAAAGGATAATTGAATATAATCGGGGTTGATTTTAGGACTAGACCCTTGCAAATACTGCTTTTGTTACAGTCAGCAAGAGTAGGTATTCCCATCATAAACCTTAATTTAAAGGATGCTTTGGTTGATTTATGAGTTTATTAAGTTAGTTTTTCTCTTAATTTTCCCCTTCATCTTATTGATTAGAGGGGCAGTATTTTTACACGAGAGCTATGCTTTGGCACCATGGATAAGCACTATGGGTGGGGTAGGCTTCAGTGCTGTTTTGCTATTTGTATATTTCTCATTCTTTTATGGTAGACTCACAGGCAAACTAGGTGGCTTTGATGCACTCAAAAGGAGATTCCTAATAGCTGTTCTTTTAATGATCTTATTTAGTCTTCAGGGTATATTATTCTTTTCATCAGATAACATGAAAACCGCTAACATCAAAAATGAAATCAGTGAGGTGCATCCGATCTTAAGGCTGAGTGTCAGCACCTTGATTTACTTAGATAAAGAACTGCTAATTACAGATGCCCAGCGTCAGCCAGAGGACTATATCAAGATGGGACTAAAACAAAAATCACACTCATTGCATTATGAGCAAACAGATGGCTACACCCATGCACTTGACTTAAGAACTAAGAATCGGAGTGAACTAAGAAACACTATGACTAAATGGTATTTTAAAATGATGGGCTTTAATACCTTAAGACATGTTGGTACTGAAGACCACTTGCATATTTCCTTACGGAGCCATGATCGGCCAAGCGCTATATAAATTATGAAAGCTATACACCTATTAATATTTTCAGTAATTATAATTTCTTTTTCATGTAAACAATCACCACCTATAGTTTTACAAAAGGATGATCTTGTTTTCAAAAATGGAAATATAATTACAGTCGATAAAGATTTTAGTATTGCAGAATCTATAGTAGTGCGAGGGGAGGAAATTATTTATGTAGGGTCAAATTTTGAATTTGAAAATGCTGAAGTAAGTTCAGTAGATCTAAATGGTAAAACACTGATGCCTGGGCTGATAGAGCCACACACCCACCCAGCGGCTAGCGCAGGACTGTACCAGTGGGTAGATGTAAGTGGGATTACGCACAAAACAGCTGATGATGCCCTAGATGCCCTCCGTGATGCAGCCGATAAAACCCCCAAAGGAAAATGGATACTTGCATTTGGATGGGATGCAATGCTTTTAGAAGGAGCTTATCCGCCATACAAAGAAGTACTAGATGAGATTTCAAAATCCCATCCTATTTGGGTGATGATGCAGAGTATGCACTCACACTATTTTAATTCTTATGCATTCGATCTTGCTGGGATAAATGATAATATCAGTAATCCGCCAGGTGGAGGATATTATGAAAAAGATGAAAATGGCAAACTCACAGGGTTGATTACAGAAAACGCACCCTTAGCTCCTATACTGGAGGTTATGGATAGTACTCCAGAGGCAGTTTTAAATGGGATGCTTAGAGCTGTGTACAAACGTTATAATAGCTATGGGGTTACTAGCATAGGTGTTTTGGGTTTAATAGATGCGCTACTACCAAAGGCAGAATCTATGATTCAACAAATATCACTTGAAGATCCGTCGCTCCGCATGTTTATGTATCGCATAGGCGGAATAGATTATAGTGCTCGACCATCATTTGATGATAATCCCTATTATAAATTTCTAGGCACTAAGTATTGGTCAGATGGGTCGCCTTATACTGGATCTATGTTGCTATCGGAGCCATACACAGAAAGTGAATTAAATAATAATAAGCTAAGTATTGATAAAGGATCATTTGGTCATATTATGATGCCACTCAATGTCTTTGATCATCTGGTCTCAAAAGATGCAGCATCAGGAAATCAAATCGCCATTCATGCACAAGGAGATAGTGCTTGTGTTAACACCTTGAATGTTTTAGAAAGTGCACTTAAGAAAAACCCTAAGGATGATCATAGATATAGGATGGAGCATCTTGCATTATTACAAAAAGATCAGATAAGTAGAATGGCTGAGCTAGGCATCTATCCGAGCTTTCATATCAACCACGTGCATTACTATGGTGATTTTCTTGCTAGGATAGTAGGGGAGGATAGAGCTAACAGTTTTATGCCACTTAAAGATGCGGTTGATGCAGGCCTTAAGATTTCTTTGCATAATGATTCTCCGATGTACCCACCTGATCCGCTACTTGCTGTACAAACCGCTGTAACTAGAAAGACACTAAATGGGAGACCACTAGGAGTCGATCAAGCAATAGATATTAAGGAAGCACTAAAAGCGATAACTATAAATGCAGCTTGGCAGTTATTCGAGGAAGAAAGAATTGGTTCTTTGGAGGTTGGTAAACAAGCGGATCTTGTCGTGTTAGCAGAAGATCCATTGACGATTGATCCTGACCAAATAAGCCAAATTAAAATTGAGCAGGTATTTGTTGCGGGGAGGAAGGTTAATTGAGTTATAGTTTGGGTCTTGGCATTAGGGTTTTTGCTCTCTAGTGTTTGTCACGATTTTTACAAAAAATCGCGCCAAACGCTTCTCGGTTAATTAATAGGCAGGTATGTAAATGCCTGCCTATTAATATTTCATCACTAATTTTTATAAAAATTGTGACAGATAATTCTCCGGAAATGATTCTTAAAAATCAGACTAGATTTCTTTTAAGTAATCTAATAACTGCCTTTCATTCTTATACCCTCTTGTTAAATCTATTTTCTGCAGATCATTATCAAGTACAAGCAGAGCAGGGAAACTCAATCTTTTGTCAAGTAACTCATACGCTAGCTCATGGTATCCCATCTTAGGGTCATCTACATATTTGTAGGATTTACCTCTGTAGTTGATTGATTGCTTAGTTTGAATATCAAAGTCTACTACATGAAAATTTTGATTAAGATAGCTCTGGATATCTTGATCCTCTAATGTTCTAGATAGCTTTTGGCAAGGCTTGCACCAAGTAGCCGAGAGTTTAATAATTACTTTTTTATCATCTGCTTTTGCTATGGTCTCGATATCTTCAATTGAGACTGCACTTGCAGAGACAAAGTCTTGAATAGGTTTTTCTTCTATCTGTGATTGGAGTAGAAGAAGTGGAATCACTAAAAATAATGCACTAAAAAATTTCATCTGGTTAAGATTTTATAGTTAAAACAATACTTCAAATCTATGGGCCAGATTAAGCTATCGAAAGTTTAGCTAGGTGGATATTTAGGACTTAGCGGGTGGAAAAGAGGACTAGACCCCTTTTTAAATAAGGGTTTTTCCAATCTTGATGGCATCCTTTCTTTGAGAAACATTAAGCTTGGAGTATAATTTATTAATGTGAGTTTTGACCGTACTCAATTCTACAAAGAGATCGATTGCTATTTCTTTATTGGATTTACCTGCTGTAATCAGATTGAGGATTTCTTTTTCTTTTTTGGTAAGTTGTTCAGTAAGATCTGGTAATTGTTCTTTTTTGCTGTCTAGGTTGTTGCTCTTTTTTCGGAGGCTGCTGTTTTGCCAGAGCAGGAAAAGGCAAGCGCCAGTTAAAAATAAAAGCAACATTTCTCGCCAGCTACTTTGCGATTTAACTTCTGGATAATAGTATCGCATTTTGCGGTTATAATCTTCATGGTAGCTATTCTCAGCGAGATCGCTTCCTAGTCTAGTCCCAAAAGAAGAATAAAATGCAGAATTACTCTCGTGATATTTATCCATATCTGTGTTGATAACTGCTGCTAAAGAGGCCATCGTGCTCGAGCAAGTATCGGAGAAGCTAATTAGATCTCGATTAAGTTTCTCCTGAGAGAACCTAAGTTCTGATGGAAATTTAATCTGATGAAAGTAAAAAGTTGGGTAGACTAATTCGGCAAGTGAATTCATCATTTCATTATCATAATCTCCGTTTACTGTATAACCTCCAAAGGGTGCTATTTCGCTAGCATCACTCATTATGCTTAGCTCCATATTGTTATCCAACACCACGTGAATAAAATTATGATCATCACCGCCGTAGAAGCATGCATCAAATTCTGAGTTTTGCTCCTTCATCAAATAAAGTCTATAAAACTTCTTCTCCGGAGGGAGTGTGCTTCCTTGGAGTAAGAAAGAGCCATCAGGGTTTATGTTTGCTGCATCTACGATCAGATCTGGATAAGCATTATAATAATCATCCAGTTTGTTGATAGCTGCCAGGAAAATCTGAGGCTGCCATTCTTCAGATATGTTTACCCTACCTGATATGCTATAGTCTGCATAACATAAATTAGAAGTAAAACATACAGCAATAAATAATAATAGTCTAGAGGTCTTCACTTACAGGCAAGATACATTACATGCAACCTCTATTCCTTTTAAAAGGAATTCTTTAAGATTATTTTAAACCATTTCTGCTCGATAGTCGACTTCTCGTTCACATCTGTTTAGTATAACTAATGCTGCGATAACACCAGGTACCCAACCACACAGGGTAAGTATGAAGGTGATAATCAATGATCCAAAACCTTTATCAATTACTGCTAAAGGAGGGAAAATAATTGCTAATAAAACTCTAAATAAACTCATTGTTGTTCAATTTGATTACTGCAATAACCTACATATGGAGTATTAAAGTTTCAGTGATTCGACGAGTGATCTTAGATTATCGACTAATAATAAATATCTTTTTAAGCCAGAATTTTGGAAATTATGTTTGTCGAATTTCCATCCATACTTATCGAGATGATATTTAAATCGTCCTGTTTTGATCTAACTTATAAATAACAAAATCAAAATATTATGGCAATAACAAATGAATTTCCGAGCATTAAATACTACAGTAATATTAACTCCACAGTCAAGTTTAGGACTCCTGGGCTATTTAAGAAAATCAAAAAATATAAAGGTAGTATTATACCATCATCGGCAGTGAAGTCAACTTACAAAGAGGAGACTCTAACCTCAAAGCTTTTAAGGTTAAGCGTTTTAGTATTATTGTTTTCAGTAATTTCTATGGTAGCGTATATTAATTTTTCCTACTTCGTAGCAGTGTTGTAAAAGAGTACATTTTTTATGATGAAGAAAGACCGACCAATTGTAGAATTAAGAAAGAGTAAGTTTGATTTCATACTTGAGCTATTAGGAGTTTTATTTCTAATAATTCTCATAATACTACCTGCATGGTACTATAGCTCTTTGCCAGATACTCTCCCTTCACATTTCAATGCGAAGGGGGAGCCTGATGGTTTTAGTGGTAAGTGGATTATTTGGTTGTTGCCTGTTATAGGCACTATAATGTATTTAGGATTTAGGAAGTTGGCGCGGATACCCAATACTTATAATTACCCAATGAAAATCACTAAAGAGAATGCTGAATCAGCATATCAGAACGGATCTCGCATGATAACGTCTATGTCTGTGATTATTCTTGGAGCATTTAGCTATATAAACTACTCGATAATAAGAAGTGCACAAGGAGGATTTGAAGGACTAGGAAAACAATTTTTACCGCTATTTATCTGTATTCTTTTTGGCGCAATATTTTACTATACCTATAAAACTATAAGTACTAAGTAATGGAGTTTTTAAAAGGTATTTCTGTCGATAATTATCAAGCAAAACGAAAAAGATAGCTATCGTCTTGATTTTAGATCTTATACTTTTTGCAATTCTGATTTTGGTGAATTAGCTGAAGTCTTCTATGGCCTCAGGTTTAATCGGATGATTAACAATCGATTTCAGGTCTTTTGCAAGCTCTTCACAACGACTAATAGTTTTATACCATAACTCAATACGCTCCTCATCTTTCTGAAAATAAGTTGTAAAGTCATCTCTGGTAGGAATCTGCTGATTATGTAGACTTTTAATTAAATCATCTGAGGGATATATCATTACAGTCCTATCATGATTTTCAGGATTTGACTTTCTTATCTTTATATACTTATCAAGCCATCCTGGTATTATCTCTTTATGAAAGTGAGGGTATAAGACGATGCCTTCATTGATTTTATATTTTAAATCTAGATGATAATCAGTAATGCCTCCATCCCAATGAACTTTATCATTGATCATAATCGGATCGATTACGGTAGGGATAGCTCCAGATGCGAGTAGAACATTACGAATATTACTTTGAGACAAAGACAAAGTTTCTGTTGGTATCCCATCTCGCTCAATAATATCTGTGGAGCTAGCTGAGAAGATATTTCTTTCAAAATAGTTACCAAGATTTTTTCGTGATATTAAATTCCAGAATGCCGCAACAAATAATTTTCTCTTTAGCTTTTTAGGATGATAATTGAACTTGCTTGGACTAGTAATCACATTAAGAGAAAACCTTTTTGTCTCCAATATTTCATCAATTCCTTTTTCCCCAAGCAGACCTGCAATTATACCATTGCACTTTTCGCTGATCTCTTTTGGAGTAGGGGCATTAGGATATTTTTGCTCGGCATAACCTTTTAGATATTTTTCAAAAGCTTCGAGTGGTTCTGATTGTGCAGCACAAGCCATACTCCACGCACCTGCAGATGCACCTATTAAGTTGATCTTTTGATCAGACTCAGTTAGCCATTCTCCAAATATAAATCTGTAAAGCGGGTAAAGGGTCATCCATTTAGGGCCACCCGCAGCAGCAGCAATGACTCTAACATCTTCTGGTCTTAGTCCTCTTTCTGTTAGGATTTTTTTAGCTGTTGGGCCAGCTTTTATTTTTAGGGATTTGATGGTATTGGTTTAGCTTTTCAGTCTGAACTAAAATCAATAAGATTTTATTTATAAAAGATCCAAAGGTATTTTATTTATTCAAAAATACTATTTCAGATATTTGAGACTTATAGCTTCTCTATCCTAAACGGTGATGCAGGCAAACCCTCCTGATTATAAAGATTAACATCATGAGGATTATTGCCCCAGCCGTATCGGAGACCTATAGGATTATCAATCTCAGGATGCCAAACTTGTATTTTGTTATTATGGACTATAGCCTGCGCCCATCTGTATTTCCCATCAGGACCACTAAGAGCAAAACCTTTAAGGTATCCATATCGATCTTTAACTTGCAGTCCACTTCCTACATGGTCCATTGTAAGCACTATTTTTTTGCCATCACGAGTATGACTTTTATAAGTTGGTCCAGAGTAAACAGGATTTTCTCCATATACTATTTTACGTGCGGCAAGAGATAACCTTAATCCTACATCTTGCTTGTTAGTTGGATGTATGTCTTCTGCTTCTCCTATATCTATGATCACTGCCTCTCCCACATTTTTTAGATCTAATGCTGCAGATTGAGATTCTCTCAGTACTGCCCAATTACTCTCTGCTGGTTCATCATCTGCTGCCATAAAGTTGGCAAGCTGTACATAAAGAAATGGGAAGTCACCTACACCCCAAAGTTTTCTCCAGTCCGAAATCATTGTTTTAAAAAGATCACGATAGATGTAAGCACCAGCTTCATTTGCATTTGATTCTCCCTGATACCATAGTGCACCTTTGATAGGGAAGTCGATTATAGGATGAATCATTTTATTGTAGAGATAGGTAGGCGTCTGATTAGGGCTAAATCCTGTACTCTCGTGTATAGCTGACACCCTGTGTTTCCATTCACCAGCAAGAGACCTTTTGTCATTACCGATCTGGATAAATAACTCAGCAGCCTCCCCATGGATACCACCCCCGCCTCCTGTATCATCTGCTCGAACGGTGATTATATTTTCACCTTCTTTCAAAAATTGTTGATTTACATCATAGACTCTCGGGGTGTTATATTGTTGAGTAAGACCGCCTACTTTATTTCCATTTATAAAAGTGATATCAGAATCATCTATTCGACCGACGCCAATCTTGATTTCTGAGAGAAGATCTTGTTTGCTTAATGTGATTGATTTTCTATACCAGACCATACCATCAAAACCACGAAGGCCCTGACTTTCCCAAAGCCCTGGCAGCTTATGCGTCTGCCAATCAGTATCATCAAAGTTTGAAGCAGCCCAAACGGGGATGCCATCAACCATTCCCTTATCTTCTCCCGTTAGAGGACCTACAATTTTTTCTAATCTGATTTTATTTTCATCTGATCTTTTTTTTGCTGCTGCTACCATTGCCTCAGCAGGGTGTTCTCCATTCTTACTCAATAACTCTTTTCTCATCCAAGGTTCTATCCTGCTACCTCCCCAACTAGAATTTAGTAGACCTATAGGTACATCATGATGCTCACGTATAGCCCGAGCAAAGAAATACCCGACAGCAGTAAAAGTACCTGCAGTATCAGGAGAGCAACTAAGCCAGCTTCCTCCTGCTAACTCTGATTGTGGTTCTCCAGCATAGGTGAGTGGTACTTTGAAATGCCTAATATTTGAATCTGTTGCGTTTGAAATTTCCTCTTCTGCATTCATAGCATAAGCAAGAGGCCATTCCATGTTTGATTGTCCTGAGCATAACCATACATCGCCGATTAATATATTGTTTAAGTTTTTTGTTTTATTCTCTGAGGATATGATCATGTTGTGAGGGCCACCTGCTTTCATTTTGGGAAGCATCACATGCCACTCTCCATCGCTGTTGCTCATTGCTACATAGTTGTTATTCATGAAGTTGACAGTCACTTTATCTCCACTATCTGCCCACCCCCAAATTTTGACATATTGATCTCGTTGTATGACCATATTATCGCTATAGATCTTGGCTACTTTAAGTTGCGCAATAGCACAATTGCAAAGTAGACTGAGGATAATTATGTTGGAAAGTCGTATAATTGATTTGTTCATTAATAAGTAACTTTTAATCAACTTAAGTTAAAGAAATTTAAAAGGTAAGATATAGCCTAAGTATCTTTTATATCAATATAATTTTGCATCATGAATAAATTAAACACTTTAATAGTACTAATTCTTAGCTTTTGTATCTCGTGTGCACCTACAAATAGTTTTTCGCAACAAAAGGATGACAAAAAAACAGAGAAGAAACACCCACTAGATGAGCTATCGATTTCTGGGATGAGCTTCAGATGTGTAGGCCCAGCAATTACCTCTGGTCGTATCTCAGATATAGCATTTAATCCAGATAACCAATTTGAATATTATGTAGCTGTAGCAAGTGGAGGTGTATGGAAGACTGTAAATAATGGAACAACATTCAAACCAATATTTGATGGTCAAGGATCATATTCTATAGGTTGTGTAACGATCGATCCTAATAATACTAATACGATCTGGGTAGGGTCTGGCGAAAATAATGGACAGCGAAGTGTTGCATATGGGGATGGTGTCTATAAGTCAACTAACGGTGGTGCGAGTTGGACAAATACAGGATTAAAAACATCAGAGCATATAGGTAAGATAGTTGTACATCCCGAAAATTCAGATAAAGTATATGTGGCAGCAATAGGCCCGCTATGGAGTAGCGGAGGCGAGAGAGGAGTGTACATGACAGAGGATGGTGGCAAAACTTGGACAGCGTCACTTACTATCGATAAACATACAGGAGTGTCAGATTTAGTTATGGATCCTAGAGATCCAAATGTAATGTACGCTGCTGCACATCAGAGAAGGAGGCACGTATTTACCTACTTGGGTGGAGGTCCTGCTTCAGGATTATACAAAACTACAGATGGTGGAGCGACTTGGGATAAAGTCAACAATGGATTACCGAAAGTAGATTTAGGAAGAATAGGCTTAGCGATAAGCCCAGCCAATCCTGACATCATCTATGCCATAGTCGAAGCAGCAGAAGGTAAAGGAGGATTTTATAGTTCTATGAATGGAGGCGTAAGCTGGGAGAAGCAAGGTGGATATTCCACAAGCGGAAATTATTATCAAGAGATAATTGCAGATCCGATAGAGCCTAATACGGTCTATGCAATGGATACATGGATGAAAGTATCTAAAGATGGCGGTAAGACTTTTAAGAATTGTGGAGAGGATTATAAGCATGTAGATAATCACAGTATGTGGATCAATCCTGAAAATAATCAACACTGGATTGTGGGTTGTGATGGAGGTATTTACGAGACTTGGGATGCGGCAAAGAATTGGGATTTTAAAGCTAACCTACCAGTGACACAGTTTTATAAAGTAGCGGTGGATAATGATGTACCGTTTTATAATATCTATGGAGGTACGCAAGATAATTTTAGTCTAGGTGGACCTTCTAGGACTATCACTAAGCATGGAATCACTAACAGAGATTGGTTTATCACTCATGGAGGTGATGGATTTGAATCGCAAGTAGATCCAGAAAATCCAGATATCGTATATGCGCAATCACAACATGGTGTATTGGTAAGGTATGATCGTAAGAGTGGAGAAGAAGTCGGGATACAGCCTAAGCCAGGCAAAGGTGAAAATGATTATATCTGGAATTGGGATGCGCCACTAGCAGTAAGTCATCATAAAAGCGGGCGAATATATTTTTCTGCTAATAAGGTTTTCAGATCTGATGATTATGGTAACAGTTGGGAAGTATTATCGAGTGATCTAAGTACACAAACAAATAGAAATGAACTGAAGGTTATGGATAAGCTTTGGAGTGTCGATGCTGTGGCCAAGAACAGATCTACTTCTCAGTATGGGGCGATAGTAGCTTTTTCTGAATCTCCTCTTGATGAAAATCTCTTAGTAGTCGGTACAGATGATGGGCTCATACATGTTTCTGAAAATGGTGGCGGTGATTGGAGAAAGGTGTCTAAGATTAATGGAGCACCTAATAGAAGTTATGTTAACTCAGTGTACACTTCTCAGCATGATGCTAATGTGATCTATGCTGCTTTTAATCATCATAAGTATGGAGATTTTAAACCATACCTTTTTAGAAGTAGTGATAAAGGAGCCACTTGGAAAAAGATAAGTAATAACCTACCTGAGCGAGGTTCGGTTTACGCGATTGAGCAAGATCATGTGGACAAGGATTTACTTTTTGTAGGGACTGAGTTTGGCGTATTTTTTACTACAGATGGAGGATCACACTGGAAGCAATTCAAAAGTGGGTTACCTACAATAGCAGTAAGAGATATTGCCATTCAGAAACGAGAAAATGATTTGGTGTTAGGTACCTTCGGTAGAGGGTTTTATGTGTTAGATGACTATTCTGCACTTAGGTCTATTGATGCCACAGGTAGTGTTGCCTCGGCGCAGATCATGCCGATCAGAGATGCGCTAATGTATGAGCAGAGTACGCCGCTAGGATTACCAGGAAGGTCATTTCAGGGAGATAGTTATTACTCCGCAGATAATCTCGATCCCGTAGCGATTATTCCTTACTACTTTGATGAGGATATTAAAAGTCTAAAAGAAATCAGAAAGGAAAAAGAAAAAGAAAGCAATAAGTCTGCAGCTGGAACAGGCTATCCAACGTATGATGAGCTAAAAGCAGAAGCAGATGAAATTGCTCCGCAACTGCAATTTATAATCTCAGATAAAAATGGAAATGTAGTTAAGCGAATCACACAAAAACCCAAAAAGGGAATCAATAGGATTAAGTGGGATCTTAGATATAATCCTAAAGATGCAATCAGCCTTAGAAAGCCTTCTTTTTATAATCCTTTTGCTGGTAGTTCGCAAGGTACGCTTGTAGCGCCTGGCTCATACAAGGTCCAGATGGCTAAGAGTATCGGAGGAGAATTATCTATGATTGGGGAGCCTAGATCTTTTAATGTGAAGGCATTAAATAATACGGTAATGCCTGCAACAGATAGAGATGCTAAAGCTAAATTCCAAAGAGATGTTGCTGAATTAGGTCGTGCTATGGATGGTGCAGCAGGGGCAGTATCAGAGATGAAGGACAAGATGAAGTATATCGCCAAAGCTGTAGAAATGGTGGAATCTCCCTCTCAAGATATCGTTAACGAAATGTATGAAGTCAAAAATGACATTAAAGCCATAGAGCTTAAGATGTACGGAGATAGATTAAAGTCTCGACTTGATATAAAGCAGCCAATAACACCTTATGGTAGAATGGGCTGGATAGGGTATGAGCAAGGAAACTCTACAGCTGCTCCAACAAAGACGCATCAAGACGGATACAAAATTGCCAAGGCAGAATTTGAACCAATATTAGATGATATCAAATCTGCTCTTGCTAAGTTGAAGCAGTTAGAAGATAAATTGGAAGATGCAGATGCGCCATATACGCCAGGAAGGATTATAAGAACATTGCAGAATAACTAATAGTATATAAGATTGAATTAGAATGAGCAGCAAAGATTATAGAATAAAGAAAATAGAAATCATTCCGATTAAGATCGAGTTGAATGATCCATTCGTAATCTCTGCTGGAGCCATTTCTCATGCCATGAATACTGTGGTCATCATACATACTTCAGGAGGAGTATACGGTACAGGTGAGTGTAGCAGATACAGATCAATTTATGCTGAAACTCAGACGGGATTAGTGGATGCGGGCAAACTGATTGGACAATCCCTAATCGGAAAAGATGTGACAGCGCTGAGAAGTTGTATCAGATTGATGGACAAAACTTTCGCTGGATACAGTTCTATCAAGTCGGCTTTTGATATGGCGCTTTACGATATCAATGCAAAGCTGTGTGGAGTGCCCCTCTATAGATTCTTGGGTGGTGACAGAGACAAAGAAATGCATACGGATATGACCATAAGCCTGCTCAATAAAAAAGCAATGGTCAAAAAAGCTAGAGAATATGCAAAGCAAGGATTCCCCGCACTTAAAATAAAGTTAGGCGATCGTCCAGCAGAAAAAGATATAGAAAGAATAGCTGCAATCAGAAAAGCAGTCGGTGATAAGATGCCACTGCGAGTAGATGCTAATCAAGGTTGGAACTATTATGAGGCAACCAAGGCATTAAATGGTTTAGCTGAGTATGGAGTAGAGCATTGTGAAGCACCAATCCCTGCTCAAAATTTTATAGACTTACGAAAACTAAATGCAGAGAGCCCTATCCCAATCATGGGAGATGAGTCGGTATACAACCACCATGATGCCTATAGGATGTTAGTAGAAGATTGTATGATGCAGATTAATATCAAGCTTGGTAAGTCTGGAGGTATCTGCCATGCGATGAAGATAGCAGCGATTGCACAAGCAGCAGGGGTCTACTGTCAAGTGGGATGTTTTTCGGAGACTAGACTGGCGATAACAGCATTGGCACACTTCACCATGGCATGGGATAACATCGTTTACTTTGATATGGATTCGCCACTCATGCAAACTATCGACCCTGTCAAAGGTGGATTAAAATATAGTAAAGATTGGCAGGTAACGGTTACTGATAAGCCAGGGCATGGAGCAGAATTTGATTCAAGGTTTTTGAAGAAATTTGAGGGAGTAGTAATTAAGTAACTCCTTTTTTCAAAATCTGCATTTAAAATTTAACACAAAAGACACAAAAGTTAGTACCGTTTCCTTTTTTGACTTTTGTGCCTTCACTTGGTGTTCTTTTGTGGTTGAAGACATTAGACTTTTTTAGTTTTCAATTCGTTTTGATTAGACTATAAATAATATTAGTTGTCTAGAATAATACTCTTCTTAATTCTTTGCCTCTTAGTCAATACTAATGTCTCTAGTCAAATCACCAATTTCCTAAAGGATCAGAGTGTTCGCAACTTAGCAATTGGCAATAATAAAAATCTTTATGTTTCTACCTCAGATACTACCTATCTGTTTGATGGATTAAACTTCCTTAGTTCTCAACATCAACAAACAACTATAGATAGTTTATCAAGGTCAATAGAAGATCAACTCAAATTAAATGATGAGTTTGGACTGTCAGGTACAATTGAAACGACGGCTAAGGTTTCTGATGAGCGACTGATCTTTACAAATAAAACAAGTAGACTCTACCAACTATATGAAGGTAAAATCCTGCGATATCTGATACCTGATTTAGAAGAACAAAACCTAATCATTAATAAGTTGGTAGGTACAGGAGATTACTTACTCATCTGCACGCTTAATGATGGTCTCTATATCTGGAAACACAAAGAGTTTGTCTTGGATAAATTAAACTATAGCCAAGGTTTAGAAACTAACAATATACATGATGCATTGCTCGATGATTGGGGGAATTTGTGGATAGCAACAGATTTTGGGTTAAAGAAATTAGTCTATATAAATAAGTCTAAGTCGAGTATCCCACATGTGACAATTGATAAGATAAATCTCCACTATGATGAAGTAACAGAAGAAGACATGAGAGCTCTTCGGGAATCACAAAATAGTTTACAATTCTATTTTAGTGGTAGAGACTATTCAGGGAATAGATCTATTGCGTTTGATTATAGACTTGGAGAGCAATATGATTGGGAAAGCGCAAATGATAATCAAGTTTCGCTTAGTAATCTGTTGCCAGGTAATTATAGTTTTGAGATTAGAGCAAGCAATGGTAATGGATTATACGGTTATACTGAGCCAATAGATTTTTCTATTAAGACTTCCACAGTTACATCTATTTGGAAGTATGCCCTAGGCGGTGTTGGTGCGTTGGGATTGTTATGGTTATGGAGTTTGGGTAGATACAATAGATCTACCAAGTCATTTGAGGAAGAACGGAAAAAACTTCGATTAGAAAATGATCTTTTGAAAACAGAACAGAAGGCTCTGCAACTGCAGATGAATCCACATTTTGTTTTCAATGCGCTTAACTCAATACAAGGACTAATCGCATCTAATGAGAACCAATCTGCGAGAAAGTATCTCAATAAATTTTCTACGATGATGCGGTCTATGCTAGAGCAGTCAAGAGGAGATGCCATATCGCTACAAGACGAGATTAAATATCTAGATGATTATCTTTCACTTGAGCGTATGGGGAGAGAAGAGAAGTTTGACTTTGCAATCAATAAAAGTGATATAGTAGAAGATGTAAACATACCATCTATGTTAATACAGCCTTTTCTTGAGAATGCTATTAAACACGGGATGAAAGGATTAGATAGGAAAGGACAAATAACAGTTAACTTCAAAAAGGATATGGATCATCTAATTTGTGAAATCGATGACAATGGGGTAGGGAGGGCGTCAACAAAATCTGATAAAGCTCATCAGTCACTAGGCATGCAAGTTGTAAAAGAAAGACTGAGTAAATATTCCAAATTTAAAAATTATAACAGCTTGAAGATTACAGATAAGAAGAATAAAACTGGAACTAGCGCTGGGACAAATATTATAATCAGACTACCTCAACTATGAG
>CALFUQ010000004.1 GCA_937929885.1 uncultured Saprospiraceae bacterium | reverse complement strand
TATAAAACTTCTGCTTTTACTTCTTCTTCTATTAACTTCTTCAGAGTAGCTTCGTCTGGTAACGCATTCCAGCTTTGTTGGTAAGCTTTGATTAATCTTTCTTCATCACTGTTGTCTATAAGAATTACATTGTTTTCTAGTTGTTCCTCAGATGGGTTGAGAAAACTAAATAACAAGAATAAACAAGCCCCAATTAATAAAAAGTGAACAAGAGGTTCTTTTAATAATTTTTGCATCTATTGATACTGTTTAGTCAAAGGAATGGTAATTAAATAAAGTATCATATTTTGAGGTGATTAATTTTTAATTGTAAGATGGAAAAATTTACAGCACAAGACTACCAAATGAAAACCTATGGAGAAGGCCTCCAAGGAAAGCGACCACTATTGTCTCCCTTATGGAATAAAATGGAAGAAGACGCCTATGCGAAAATGGAAGAAGGAGCGCGATCCTATATACATGGTGGTGCGGGTTTAAGTCATACGGTAGATAATAATCGAAACGATTTTAATAAATATCGAATCGTCCCACGAATGCTTAAGAATGTAGAACTCAGAGATACGAGTACCAGGGTGCTAGGTGTAGATATGTCAGCCCCATTTTTCCTGTGTCCAGTTGGTGTAGCAGAAATGGTTCATCCAGAAGGCGATTTAGCTATTGCCAAGGGAGCAGCGCCAACAGGTATACCATATATTTTTTCTAACCAAGGTTCGTTTCCTATGGAATCCTGTGCAGCGGCAATGGGTGAGACACCACACTTTTTTCAATTGTATTGGTCTAAGTCGAGAGCATTGGTTTCTAGTTTTGTGAAGAGAGCTGAGGCTTGTGGTTCTAGAGGCATAGTATTGACCTTGGATACTACGTTGTTGGGTTGGAGGACTGGAGATATGGATATTGCATACCTGCCGTTTTTATTGGGCAAGGGAATAGCTCAATATACGTCCGATCCAGTTTTTAGAGGCTTAGTAGAAGATGAGATTGCTCTAGAACATCCTGACTTGGATAAGAAGTCTCCTAAGTACAAAGAAGTATTCGGCCAGACTTGCGCCATTTTATTCACTAAGATCTATAACAATTCTACTACGACATGGGATGACTTGGCTTTTCTTAGAGATCAGACCTCACTACCTATTATCTTAAAAGGTATTCTGCACAAGGACGATGCAAAACTAGCAGTGAAGTATGGTATGGATGGCATCTATGTATCTAACCATGGTGGTCGACAAGTGGATGGTTCTATCTCTTCTATAGCGGCTTTACCAAAGATCGTAAAAGCGGTCAAAAAGAAAATACCAGTGTTGATGGATTCAGGAATTAGAGGTGGGGCTGATGTGTTCAAAGCATTAGCACTAGGTGCAGACGCTGTAGGACTAGGGAGACCTCATATTTTCGCATTGACTCTGGCAGGTGCGGAGGGAGTGACAGAGGTGATTCGTCAGTTGCAAGCAGACTTTGAGTTGACCATGGCTTTATCAGGTTGTAAGAACGTGACTGAAATTAATAGAGCTTGTATAGTTAAGTCGTAATTGATGTTTTGTAGATTGAGATTAGAGATATTGATTTGGAACTGCAATACCCACATAACAACTGATTAGAATAATCAAATTAAAATAGCACTCATGGAGGAAGTAGGTTTTGAAGCTCTTTTTAGAACTAGTCCATTTTTGGAAAATAATGGTCCTTTTTATCAAAAAAAAGATTCTGATAATTTAATTGTAGGCCTTCGTGTTTTGGAAAAACATGTAAATGGACGAGGTTATGCCCATGCAGGAATTCTAATGACTCTTTCTGATATAGCAATAGGTTACCGATCTGCTTTTAGCGAAACCCCTCCTCTAAATTTGGTTACGATTAGTCTAAACCATGATTTTATGAATTCTGCAAAATTAGGGGACTGGCTAGAATCCCAGGTCATAATTTCTAAAAAGGGTAGAACTATATTATATGCAACAAACACTATTCTTAAAGGTGATATAAAAGTACTTCGCTCTAGTGCCATTTATAGTATAGTTAAGCCTAAAACCAAATAGAAAATGTTTATGACAGACCTTCAACAGTTTTACTTAAGTTTCAACAAATCATGAAGGACATACTCGCTTATTATTGTCAATACAATATTTGGGCAAATAATAAAATGGCTAAATTTTTTGAAATACAGGAAGAAAATTTATTGTGCCAAACTATTGAAAATAGTTTTCCTTCTATAAGAAAGACAGTCTTACATATATTGAGTGCAGAAAGGAGTTGGTTGGCTCGCATGCAAGAGGATCAAGCTAAGAATGGAAAAATGCAAGATGATTTCTCTCTTACAAAAGAAGTCTTTTCGGCTTTGGTAAAAACTTCAACTGAATTCGCAGATTTTGTCCAGGAACAAGAAGGTGACTTCTTTAACAAGGAGTTATCTTATCAAACTTGGGATGGGTCTGCATGGAGTATGCATCCTAAAATAATGATCCATCATTGTATGAATCATTCTACATATCATCGAGGGCAATTGATTACCCTTGCACGACAATTGGGGATTACAGAAGGAGTGCCTAGTACAGATATGCTGTATTATTCTAGGATGGATTAAATGATTTGAGAGAGCAAAAAAATTATTGTAAAACTATAGTTATAGCAAAAATTATCATGAACAAATATTCTTTACTGAGCATTTTATCATTACTTATAGGAATGCTCTTCTTTAGTGTTCCGCTACCTGCGCAATCAGATGAACTTCCCAAAACAGCTTTTACGCAGATGTACTTACCAGTGTGGGAAGAAGCAATGGAACATTGTCTAGATGTCGCAAACTCAATGCCTGATTCTCTGTACTCCTACAAACCCACCGAAGTCAGTAAAACCTTTGCAGAACAAATGATACATATTGCTACTTCTACAGAATTGCTCACTAAAAGATATGTGCAAGGAATGGATGTAAAACCTGTACGTTTGGATGCAGCAACAATGTCTAAATCAGCCATTATTGAATTGATGAAAGAAGGCTTTGCTTATACCACGAATGTTATTCTTACGATCGAACAAAAGCAACTAGATGAAATGTGTATTATGTATCATAGTAAAAATGAAGTTAGTAGGGCATTTGCACTTTTTTATGTACAAGACCACTTAGCCAATCACCGCGCTAAATCAAATCTCTATGTGAGAATGAATGGGATTGAACCACCTGAATATACTTGGTAGCTTCCTTAAACTTTAAACTTGGAACTTGAACTCGCCTAATCGGTGGATGTGATTGATTCTTAAACTAGAACTTAAAAAATGAATAAATATATTTTAGTGATTTGTGTTGCCATCCTGCTTGCTTGTCAACAAGAACAAGCACAACAAAAAACGTTGTCTTCTGAAGACGTCAAAGAAAACCTCAAAGCAATTGTAGAAGGGGAGACCTTTGCTTACATGAAGAAAGATTATAAGAAATGGGCATCCTATTGGGACAAAAGCAGTGATGTGTTGCGATTAGATGTATCCCCAACTGGATTCGTTCAAAGAGGTTGGGAGGAAAGTAGCAAAAATTTAGAAGTATTTTTTATGGATCACCCTGAGCCGATTACTTCTACTTTCGAAAACACTAACTATCTTATTTTTCATGATGGCAATTTAGCTTGGGTAGCATTTGACCAAACTTGGACAACTGAGTCTGGAGAAAAATCTGTAGCCAAAGCAACAATTACGTTAATCAAGAAAGCGGGCGATTGGAAAATGGTATCTTATACTGCAATCCAATATGAAACAGAAGATGAAAATGTGGATACGTTGGAAAGAGAATAATCCAAGAAGATAATACAGGCTACAACACTAAAGAACTCCGCGCTCAGCTATAGGACTCACACCAAATCTCTTCTTATACAATTTTGAGAAGTGTCCATGATTAACATAACCCTAAGAAATTTCTGTAGGATGTAAGAGATTTTATTGCTGGATCTTTATTGTCAGTTGTTTTTTGAACATAGTACAATTGAACTTCTCACTTACTTAAACAAACTTAGGCTTACGCTTCTCTAAAAAAGCCAAAACACCTTCTTGTCCATTTGCAGATCCAGCATGATGAGCAATGGCGCGACCTTCTAATTCCATTTGAGTTTCTAGACTATTATCAAAAGTACAGAGTAATAATTTTTTGACAGTAGCAAATGAATCCGTTGGGCCACTAACCAGTTTTTTAGCTAATTCAAGGGCGGAAGATTGTAATTCATCATCTGGGACAACTTGGTTAATCAATCCCCATGACTCTGCTTCTTGCGCTGTCAGTCGTTTGTTAGTCAACATTAAGTCCATAGTTTTCCTAACACCAA
>CALFUQ010000003.1 GCA_937929885.1 uncultured Saprospiraceae bacterium | reverse complement strand
ACAGTAAAACTGCACAGTTACCAGAAGCTTTGATCGAGCTACCTGTAACAGTAATTGGAAAAAATACAATCCATGCAATCCAAAGCGGTGTTTTGTGGGGTTATGTAGGCTTAGTCAAAGAATTGCTAGCTAGAATCAGTAAGGAGTATGATCAAAAATTAACTCCAATTGCGACGGGAGGTTTGTCATCAATTTTATCTCCTTTGGGAGATGTTTTTTCAGAGGTAGATAAAAACCTCACCTTAGATGGTATCAGGATAATTGGAAGATCAACAATTTAGATTCTCCCTATTATAGATTCATCACCTATTTTTGGGTCAAGACATTACATATGATTTAAAATTGTTATATTTAGGGGGCTCCATATTAGCGTACTAACTGATATGGAATGTGATTAGGGTGTTAATTTATCATTTTTAAGTATGGACAATTCTTCAATTTCTGAGGCTACTCATTTGGCCCAGTCGACATTTATCAATAAAGATACTGTTGAAAAAGGTAGTCTGCTTCTATTCTATAGTTCTATTCTATTACTCGTCTTCACACTTTTTTTCTCTAAAAGTCATGTACAAATTATATGCATGGCAAGTACAGCTTTATTAGGATTAAGCTTTGTCTTGTGTAAAAGAAAATATTACATCTTCTCGATCTATTTAATCAATATTACAGTACTAGGATCAATAACTAGTATTCCCTATTTTTTAGGTAGTTATGATATTTCCATCATAGTTTATTTACCACTTTTAGTTTGCAATAAACTCATATTAAGGGATAGCAAACATTTTTGGTATTTGATGATATTAATCATGTTTGCCTCACTTATTAATATACTTTTTGCGAATAGTAACGATGCAACTAACGGTTTTATAATTGATGGTGTAGTTTACTTTTTAAGTGTTTACGCAACTGTAAGATTTCTTTTTTATGCAGAAATAGAAAGAGCATTTTTAAATAAAGATAAAGATGAACATGTCGAATTTCTTCGGAAGATTATTGATATAAATCCTCATTCAATTTATGCAAAAAGCAAAGAAGGGAAATTCACTTATGCCAATAAATCTTTTGCAAAAACCTTAGGAAAAAATCAAGAAGAAATAATTGGTAAGACAGATTTCGAACTTGGTTTTTCTAAACAAAATGCACTAGCAAATGTGTCTAAAGATATTGCAGTAATGGATTCTGCTGAGACACATGAAAATTACATAGAGGAAGTAGATGATGAAGGGTATACTTGTTTTTACCAGTCGGTACGATCGCCGATGACCGACAAAGAAGGTAATATTACTGGCATACTAGGATTAAAAATTGATAGATCAGAAGAAAAAAGAAATGAAAAGAAACTATTTGCTTCTAAATTACTCTACCAAACCTTATTTGA
Source organism: uncultured Saprospiraceae bacterium (assembly GCA_937929885.1). Lineage (GTDB taxonomy): Bacteria > Bacteroidota > Bacteroidia > Chitinophagales > Saprospiraceae > CALFUQ01. The sequence continues at coordinate 7,934 of CALFUQ010000003.1, read as the reverse complement.
TAATCTTAATGACGGAGTAGTCGTTTATGATTATGAATTAGAACAAATCCGAACACTTAATACTGCTGCATACAAAATTTTTGGGTTCGATAAAAGTGAAGATTTAAATAAGTATGATAGATATGATCTTTTTCCAGAATTCGTAGATGGAGTTTCTAGTAAGGAGATATTAGATACTCACAAAGAGCTAATTCTTAACTCTCAAACTATAAAGGGTAAAACCCTTATGAAGAAGGCTTCTGGGGAGTTATTCGAATGTATTATATCAGTGTACCCAAGTCCAAGTAAAAACGCAGAAGGTATAGTAGTAGTTAAAGATATTTCAGATCTCCATCGACAAGAAGCTAGATATAAATTTCTATTTGAGAATGCATTCGATGGTATAGCCGTGAATGATTATGAAAATATGAAGTTATTGGATTACAATGCTAAGTTTAAAGAACTATTGAACTTAGGTGATGACTTTGATAAATCTAAGTACGCTACACTTGATTACAGTCCAGAATTTCAGGATAACGGTCTCTCATCAGAAGAAAATTTTCAAAAAAATTATCATAGGATTAAGGCTGAGAAAACATTCAATTTTGATTGGAAGTTTCAGCTTAAAGATGGATCGTTTAAGTATGCCAATATTGCATTGATTCATAATGAAAGTAGTCATGAGAAATTAACCTATGCACTTTATAAAGAGACCACTAATGAAAGGTTAACCCAAAAGGCATTAAGAGAAAGTGAAAAGAGATTTAGGCTAATATTTGACAACGCTTTTGATGGGTTATACTTTTTCAATTATAAAACTCAGAAAATCATATTGGCAAACAATAGATTATATGAACTTTTTGAAACAACAGCAGATCGAATACTGATAGATAAACCACATCTAAAACCAGACTTCCAACCAGACGGGACAAGCACCTTAGAGAAGATTAAACATGCTCTCATAGAAACGCTGGAGAAGGGTAAATCAAGATCTACCAGAATTTATGTAAAGAGTGATGGTACTGTTGTACATCTAGAAATTTCAACTTTTCTGCTGAGCCCTCCTGATGATGATATCATAGTTTCGATTTATAAAGATATTACTGATCTTAAACGAGCCGATGAAGCTCTGGTGATGAATGCCACACAACAAGAAAAATTAGATGCTCTCAGCAGAGAATTAACGTCTTATACTTTATTCTCAACTCAGAAAAATAAATTACTACAAGAGTTATCCGAAGATCTTAAAGTCATGTCTACACTAGAGAACGGAGAAAGTAAATTTATGGCAGAGAAAGTCAGACGTAAGATTGCTGATAATCTTGATGAGAAAGAAAACTGGTTGAGTTTCAAAGTTCAGTTTGAACGTGTCCATCAAGGATTTTTCAATAAGCTAGAACAGAAATTTGGGGCCTTAAGTACCAACGACCTCAAACATTGCGCATACATAAAAATGGGTCTTAGTAATAGTGAAATAGCGGATATTCTTTACGTAGGGAAAAAGGCTGTAGAAATGTCTCATTATCGTCTCAAAAAGAAACTTAACATAGAAAAGGATATTTCACTTAAACAAGCAATGAAGGATCTTTAGGAATCTAGTCTTGAGTAAGATGGATTGGATCGTAAAAGATCAGATGCCACTTATTATTGATTTTCGAAAACCGTCTTTCCATATTAGAAATATTTCTATCATCGATAATCTTTTCTGATATAATGCCTCCGAATTCAGTATAGCTTCTTGAGAAAGTACCTCCCATATCATTGAAAGGTTTGTGTAGAACCCAATTCTCTATCGTCCAAGATTTGGCAATTGGTTTATTACTTTCATCGTATGTCCTCCCTTCTAATGGGAAAACTATATGTTCAATCTGATAAAGTGAATCCGAGTGAAATCTATCATAGAAATCTGTAAATTCTTCAGATAAAAAACTTTCATTCTCTTCTATAGATGTATTTTCTACTATTGTTTTATTCTCTGTAACTGTTTTACATGAGCACAAAAAACAAATTATCATTAAGCTTAAGACATTAATTCTGGATAGCATAGACAAGGACATATTCATCAATGGTCTTTGTGAAGAGTTTGTAATGTTCTGTGATTTCATCTTTACTAACGATTCCACTAAAGGATGTAGTGCCAGGACTTAGATCATAAGGGAGGATTGACATGTGTTTTATAAAACCCAATTGTTTTTTACCATAGCCTTTATACATGGATTCTTTAGCTCCCCAGTTTATATGCATGTGGAGTATTTTATCTTCATTATGTGTGTAAATTATTTCTTCATCACTTATAAATTTATGAGATATGCGCTCGATATTTTGGTGTAATTTTTGGATATCGATGCCAACTACTTTATCAGATACGATAATACTTGCATAGTCATGTGAGTGGCTAATACTTATAAAACTGTCTGTCCGATCTATATATGGTTTTCCATATTCATCTTTTTTAAATTGTTCTAGCTCGAATTCCTTTAATACAAGCTTTAATAAATATCGAGTAGATAACCATTCAATCCTTCTTTTCTTACTCATGTCTTCTAGAGACTTTTGGGTAAGAGGAGATAATGCCAACTCCGCAATAAAATAACCTATATCCTCACTCAAATTCCAGACTAAGACCGTGGTATTTTCATCTACCGCTATTTTAAGTTTTAATGGCATATCGCAAAAATAGAATTAATCATTAAGGTCTTAGATTGATTTGATTTTGTTACTTGATAATATTCAGTTTCTTTGTTGCAAATTGTAGTTATGATATTGACAGATAAAAAAATATTAGAGTGCATAGAGTCAGGTGATATTGTTATAGAACCGTTTAAGAGAGATTGCTTAGGTACTAACTCTTACGATGTGCATCTAGGTAAAACACTTGCCGTATACGAGAATGAAGTATTAGATGCTAGACAGCATAACAAGATTAAATATCTAGAGATCAGTGCTGATGGTATTGTATTACAACCAGGGACGCTTTATCTAGGAGTTACAGAAGAATACACTGAGACTCATAGTTCAGTACCGTTTTTAGAAGGTAAATCTAGTATAGGAAGATTAGGAATAGATATACATGCTACTGCAGGTAAGGGAGATGTAGGGTTTTGCAATACTTGGACTTTAGAAATCTCATGCGTACATCCTGTAAAGGTCTATGCTGGTATGCCAATAGGCCAATTGATTTACTTTATGGTCGAAGGGGATATCGCGAATTTTTACAACAAGAAAGCGAATGCGAAATATACGCAGCGTACAGATAAACCAGTGGAGTCGATGATGTGGAAAAATAAATTCTAGAAAAAAAGGCCAACTCCAGAGGAGTCGACCTTTTTTATTGGGCGTTTTTGTAACTTATTATGAGATCTTTTTAATCATATCAGCTGCCCATTCTTTACCTCCAAGACCAAATGCTATTGCTAATCCTAGTCCTAATCCACCAAGAACGATAGATACTACTTTGTCAAGTATTCCGTCTCCTATTCCTAATTGGTTAAGTGCTAGTACTACTGTGAAAAACATAACACCACCGTAAGCTATTTTAGTAGCTAAATCAGCCTGAGCAAATCCACTTGCCTTTAATGAAGCGCTCACTAATCCGCTAACAAAATTAGCTAAGTAAGTACCCACAACAAGTAAGATACATGCAACTATAATGTTAGGAATATACTGTACAACATCTGTAAGTAAGTTAGAAACAACTTCTAGACCTAGCGTATCAAATACTAATCCCCATGTAACAAACATTGCGATCCAGTAAACTAATGTAGCCAACATTCCTGATGCTCTTTTCTTTAGACCACCTTTTGCTAGCATACCATTGATTCCAATTGAATCCGCTAATTCGTCAAATTTGATAGCTTTTAAAACTTTATTGATTACAGTTCTCAAGATTTTGGCAACTATCCAACCAATCAGGAATATGATTAATGCTCCGATTAATTTAGGTACAAATTCTCCAGCTGTGTTAAACGTACTTGTTAAAGCACTTTGAATTGATTCTATGACATTCATTTTGTGTAATTATTTTTTAGAATTTTAGGAAATCGTATTAATGCGTTAGTTACTTTTCAGACCATGGTTTTAACACAAAGTCACGTAAAAGAAACTAATACTTTAACAAATCGATAACAATGACCGAATAATTAGCATTGAAATGCTTAGTAAAGCAATATGTTTATTACTGCTAATAAGTTAGTTGCAAGCTTTTGGCTTGTCTTTAGAGATGAAAAGCTTGATGCTTGACCCCATTGTGATTCTTTTACCTCCACCAGAAGATGGCTCTTGTTTATAAACAAAAGCGTTGCTCTGATCCAGTATATCATCAAATGGAATAACTTCTCCAACGGATAATTTAGAGAAATCTAGAAGCAAAGTAGCCTCTGCTAAGGATTGACATACCAGATTAGGGACTTCTAATTCTCCTTCATCATTTTTGCTTAATACGAACGATAACTTGCCTCCCTTTTTGATTTCTATTCCTTTTTTATCGGTGATATTAATTCCTTCGTACCATACTTCTAGGATGTGATTAGGAGCTCCTCTATCATACTTGGTAGCCTTTATTTCTGTTTTAAATTCTTGATTTTCGAGTCTTGATTTAATCATATGAAAATCTTGCCCATATAGATTAGCGGTAAGATTTTCACTCATTACAAGATCAGCCTTATGCTTCGTGACCATTACATATATCTTACGATTTTCCTTAACTATGGATCCTCCTTTAGGGTTTTGTTGTAGTATAAGACCACCAGGCTGCCCAACTTTATGGATAGAATCATTTACTATTATCTCAAATGTATTGCTGTTTGCATCATCTATAGCATCATCTATCTTTTGACCGATATAGTTAGGTAATTCTAATTTTTGCCCGTGGTTGGTGTAGGATTTTAACCACTGCATCGTTAAGAACAGTACTAATATGAAGAATAAGGCAATTAATACTAGATGTATTAAAAATCTTTGCTTGGTCAAATCGCTTTAGCTTTTTTTGTGAGCCCGAATTTAATGCATTTCTCCATTTTCAAATATTATAAAGTATTTTAATATTAAACATTAGTATAAAACGTCGTTTATTCATACTATAAACCTTACCACTTAACTCCTTAGTATAAATCCAATTGAAGTCAATTAATAAAGAAATATTCGGGCTCGCAGTACCTAATATCATTAGTAATATTTCTATTCCGTTATTATCGACGGTAGATACCGTGTTAATGGGTCATCTCTCGGCAAAGCATATTGGAGCGGTAGGAATTGGTTCTATGGTGTTTAACTTTATCTATTGGAATTTTGGTTTTCTTAGGATGGGTACAACAGGGCTCACTGCTCATGCATATGGAGCTCAGCAGAAAGATCAGATAGTTAATACACTTGTCAGATCTTCATTACTAGCGATTGCAATTGCTATCATGATTTTGATATTCCATCAGCCGCTTGGTAGGTTTAGTTCTTATCTATTAAATGTATCTCCTGATCAGTATGATATGGTATGGACTTATTTTACTATTCGGATTTGTGCTGCTCCTGCCACCATGATGATTTATGGATTTAAGGGATGGTTTTTTGGAATGCAAAATGCGATCTATCCTTTGATTATGACGGTTGCAGTTAATGTCTTAAACATCGGTTTAAGCGCCTATCTCGTAATCTATCTTTCGTGGGACATAGCTGGTGTAGCTTGGGGGACAGTTGCTGCTCAATATTTTGGATTAGCCCTTGCAATCGGTTTATACTTTATGAAATATCGAAAATTTAATGCTCATATAATTTGGCATAAAATTTTGCAGACTGATAAAGTAAAAGAGTTTTTCGTTTTAAATAGAGATCTATTCTTAAGAACGGTATGCTTAACTTTTGCATTTGGATTTTTCTATAGCCAGTCTTCTAAAGGAGGAGAACTAGTCTTAGCAGCTAACATAATCTTACAGCAATTTTTAAATTGGATGTCTTATGGTGTAGATGGTTTCGCTTTTGCTTCGGAGAGCTTGGTGGGTAGATATAAAGGAGCCAATCAATTGCCACAAGTTCATAAAGCTATTCGACATTCTTTTGGATGGGGAATGATGCTGGCAGTTCTATTTAGCCTTAGTTATTATTTATTTCAAATGCCATTACTCGATCTTTTTACCAATGACGATGAACTCAAACAAGCTATATTACCTTATTTCTTTTGGATGGTTATATTGCCTATCGTCGGAACACCATGCTATATCTGGGATGGTATTTTTATAGGTTTAATCGCTTCCAAAGCTATGCGAAATAGTATGATCTTATCTTTGGTCATCTATTTTGGGAGTTACTTCTTTTTATATGAAACTTACGGCAATCATGGTTTATGGCTAGCTTTGTTGATCTTTCTATTTGTTCGAGGAATTCTCCAATATCTCTTATATCGTTTTGACCCGAAAAGCCTTTTTTTGAGTGAAATATAAAATTGATATATGATTTTTTTAGCTCTAATAGTCAATTTTACCATTAAACAGCTACTTTGTGTAAGCAAAACTTTGCCAAAAGCTTTTTAATCAATATCTTAGACCCTAAGATTCCCCCCTAAGAGCTCAAAAACCGACCAATCTTTTACAATAGATTATTGTTTTTTAACCAACAAAATTAATCATGAGCTTTAAACATTTACTCATCTTACCCTTATTATTAATAAGTCAGTTTGCTTTTTCCAATGGAGATCCAGTAAAAAAGAAAAATGGCGACGAAGAAAATTTTTGCGCTGGAACAGAAAAAACCTGGAAAGCCTATGAATTGAATCGTGCATTAAGATCAAACGAGTACGAAATTATAGAAAAATCTTATACTCCTTTTATAGAATCTTTTGTTAACAGCGCTGATGGTGCGTGGAGTTCCGTGATTCCAATGCCCCTAGTTCCCGTGGCAGCTGCGAATTTACCAAATGGGAAATTAATGACTTGGTCTGCTAAAGACAAACTTTCCTTTGGTGGAGATTTGGGCAGAACTTGGACTGCTGTATTTGATCCTGCAACAAATACCGCTCAGGATATTTTAATACAAAATACAGGACATGATATGTTTTGTCCAGGTACTAACTCTTTGCCAGATGGTCGGATTTTAGTCGCAGGTGGTTCTAGTAGTAAGAAATCTAGTATTTATGATCCTGCTACCGGACAATGGACAATTGGTGATGAAATGAATATTGCTAGAGGATACCATGCGAACGTTACCCTAGCAAGTGGCGCTACTTTTTTAGTTGGTGGTTCTTGGAGTGGTGGACAAGGAGGAAAAGATGCAGAGATTTGGACACAAAAATCAGCTTGGTATAAAACCCCTGGAATTCCTGTAGATGTAGTGACTGACGGTGTGAATTCTCCTCAGCCTTCTGCTAAAAACGATTACTTCCCATGGCTTTGGGTAGCTCCAAATGGTAAGGTACTACATGCTGGTCCAAGTCCAACAATGCATTGGATTGATCCGACAGGTGTAGGTTCTTATACCAATGCAGGACAACGTGGTAATGATTCTTATGCGATTAGTGGAACGACCGTTATGTACGATGTTGGAAAAGTACTCAAGACTGGTGGATCAACTACTTTCGAAGAAGATTCTCCTGCTTCAGGAAAGACCTTTATTATAGATATGAACTCTAATAATGTGCAAGTCACGGCAGTAGGTAATTTAGCTTATCCTCGTGTGTTTAATAGTAGTGTAGTTTTACCCAATGGAGAAGTGATGGTGATTGGAGGTCTTCCAATAGCAGATGCTTTTTCAGATAATAATTCTATTCTTATTCCAGAATTGTGGAATCCAAATACACAACAGTGGACGAGTTTGGCGCCTATGTCTGTACCTCGAAACTATCATAGTATTTCTATCCTGATGACGGATGGTCGAGTATACACTGGAGGAGGTGGTCTTTGTGGATCTTGTTCTACAAATCATCCAGATGCGCAAATTTATAGTCCTCCCTATCTTTTTAATGCGAATGGGAG
>CALFUQ010000002.1 GCA_937929885.1 uncultured Saprospiraceae bacterium | reverse complement strand
GTATCGTTTTCTTTAAACATCATATAATAAGCATCTGTTCCCCAGATCTGAGTACCCATCCATGATTTTATTTGCAGCATTGTACGGGGAGTGGTAGGGATTGGCTTGAGTACTATATCTAAGTTCCATGATTTATGTTTTCGCTCCACATATTTAGTGAAGGCTATATCGATTTCATTGTTTACGCTTTTATTGTCCATGAATGCTTTTGAAAGAGGGAAGCGTTTGAGCAATTGTTCCCTATTGTGGCGAACGTACCAAGTCACGAAACCGTAAACCAGCCCTTCTTTGTTGAGTGTTATATAGTAATCATCACGTTTATGGAAGTACTCCATATAAATGTCAGGAGCAATCCCTCCATGGCCACTGATAATTGCTCTGTTACCGTTTGTTTTGCTTCGGTACTCTTGAGGGACATCTAATGTGCTTGTAAGATGATCATCGCCAATAAGATCTACATTATCTGATAGCCAATCGCTTTCAGCATCATAGTCCCTCTGTATCAACCTACCTGTCGGTGTATAATATCTACCTACTGTAATTCGTAAATTCGAGCCATCACCTAGTCTATAGGACCTCTGTATAAGTGCCTTGCCTTTAGTATTAGTGCCGATGATAAGACATCTATCATGGTCTTGAAGTGCAGCGGTAAATACTTCGCTAGCTGACATGCTATACTCATCTACTAAGATGACCACTTTAGCTTTGTGGTACTTGCCATCAATAGTGCTGTGATAGTCTTTGCGCTCCATATTATATCCTTGTGAGTAGACAATTAATTTATCTGGAGCAAGAAATTGATCAGCTAGCTCGATTGAGGAATCAAGTGTGCCTCCAGTATTATCTCGTAAGTCAATAATGAAGTGTTTAGGATTTAGCGCAGCTGTGTAGGTATTAAACTCTGGGATAGTTCGCTTGTTAAAATTATTGAATTTTAAGTAGGCTATATTATCATCGATCATAAATCCGCCTACTAGACTTTCGTACGGTACGGTTGCTCTAGGCATGCTGATATCAAATGCAAAATTGTTATTTCTGAGAAGTGATAGTTTTACATCAGTTCCTTTTTCTCCTTTAAGCATTTCATTGATACTGTCCCAAGAAGAATCCACTACATCTTTCCCATCAATTCCTAATATCATATCTCCTCTTTGGACGCCTGCTTTTTGTGCGGATGATTCCTTAGCTACGCTTGTGATGACAGCAGTATCTTGCAATAGGTAATACTTTATTCCGATCCCTACTTCTTTGATCCCGTTATCTCGGTCTTTTTGTGCCTTTGCTTTTTTGGGCGGATCGTATCTACTCCATGGGTCTAGCTCTTTTGCAATTGCTCTCAGAGCAACCTCTGCTAAGTGATCAATATCAGTGCTGTCTACATAATAATTATCCAAGTAGTAAAATGCCCAATCGAGTTTACGACCATTATCACCGCTGTCGTACTTGACCTTTTGTGACGATGCAGAAGTAGCATACAGAAACATAAAAGCTGTAACAAAAAATAATCTCATAGGCTAAATAAATTTAGGACGCCAAAAATAGGCTAATCTTACATTAAGCATTTTAACAACCATACTCTTGTTGAAGTCAAAATTGTATTTGACTTTTTACAATGTAGTGATCAGAGAATTTGTGTTCAATCACCTCATGCGATAGCACAGTTAACTCTGGATCTGCCAAAACATAGTCAATTCTTAATGCAGGGATTTTGCCACCATAAGTAGACCCTAGACCAAGCCCTTTTTCACAAAAGCTATCTTTAAGTCCTTTACTTATGACTCTATAAGTATAAGACTGCGGTGGGTCGTTAAAGTCTCCACATATAATACTAGGATAGGGCGAATTGTCTTGGTGCAATCTAATTTCTTTAGATTGAGCAGCTCGCATGCTGGTATATTTATTATAATACTTTAAAAGACCTATTACACCAGAAGTGTTTATGCTTTCTTCGGTCTTCATATCTAAGATGATAGGGGGTTCTGATTTATCTTGATTTGATTGTAGATGAGCGGTATACACTCTTACTATTTTATCGTTTTTTTTGATATCGCTCCACAAGCAAATATTTACTTGTGACCCAAAATCTAAACTTCCACTTTTCACGATAGGGTATTTTGAAAATATCGCTACTGTCTTATCCTCTATTGTATGGTCGTAATTAAATGTTGTTGCGTTTTCAAGATGAATTTTTGTCTTATCATTAAATTCTTGAAGGCATAGGACATCTATGTCATCGAGAGTTTTAAGGAACACTTCAAATTTTTTATTGGCTCTTTTCTCTGTTTCTATATCAGCGAATAGGGTAGGCTTAGCAAATTGCATATTGTAAGTAGCAACGGTAAGTGCATCATCTCTAGACTTAGGCTCTTGTTGAAAATTAATTGCAAATATATTGCCTATAAAAGGCAAACCTGCAACGAGGCAAACAACAGATAGCCATGTGTTTTTAGACCTTTGAGCAAGCCAAAATGCAATGCAAAGTAGATTGACAAAAATGAGATATGGAAACCCCAAACCCATCACCCCAAAAAAAATAGTGCTGCTAGGATTTATAAAAGGAGATAAATAAGCGAATAGAGTATAGGCTATCAGAATTAAGTTGAGAATAAAAATTATACGATTAAAAATTTTCATTGTATGAATTCTTACTAGACTATCTTCATTTTTATTTCTCCTGTCTGAGTGTTTTGTAAAAAAACAAAATTACTTTCAGATAGCCCTTCCTCTTCTTTTATGTTTTTCATTCTGATTAGTAGGTCTTGACACAGTATTGCTTTTCCTCCATTCGTCTCTGGATTAAACGCTATACTTTTGATTCTTTCTATGTTGATGTTTACATACTTTATCACCTTCTAGGTATCAAAGTTTTTGGATAGACCACTATACTTTCGTTCCCATCTTTAGCTACCGATGAAACACCAAATAGGTAATTATCTATGATAATATTCTTCAGCGTTACATCAGTTTCCATTCCTACAAATTTAGAATACTGCCATACTGGAGAAGTAGTATCCCTCCAGTAAACTTTGTACCCGAGCAGATTACTATCATCTGCTATAGGATCCCACTTTAATCTCGTAGATGGCCTGACTGCTCCTCCAATCATCACAAAGTCAGGTGCTGCTGGCGCCCAAGCGATACCTGCTAAGCAGATGGCATTAACCGCAGTCAGTTTTGCAGCGTAGTCAAAATTCACACCTTCAATTACATCTCCATATTCGATTCCATCTTCTGTTCTTATATCTTGGTGTTGCATGACATAATTTTCGTGAGTCTCCATAATCCTCACACCAGGGAAGCCTTCATCATTAAAAGGTCTGTGATGACCACCTCTACCAAACCTATCTAATCTATAAATCATGATAGCTTTTAAGTTGGTCATGTATCGGTTGGTCATACTATGCACATATCTTGCAAGTTGTCTTGATGGGCCATCTACTTCTCCGCCATAAAATCTATTCCAGATGTGAGCTCTTTCGTCTTGGTTAGCTGGAGCTGGTTCCGAGAATACCCTAAAACTAGAATTATCAATTACTCCATCTATTCCTTTGATGTTACCAATCATATCATTGTTGATCACACCAAGGATATCCCAACCTTCCGCTTTAGCATCTTTGGCTAAAAATTTACCTCCGAATAGTCCTTGCTCTTCTCCTGATAAGCCGACAAAAATTATACTTGTGGGAAAGTCATACTTAGACAAAACTCGTGCAGCTTCTATAACTCCTGCCATACCCGAAGCATTATCATTTGCACCTGGCGAATCATCTGTTGCATTCAATGGATCACTGATGCGTGAATCGATATCTCCAGCCATAATGATATACTTATCTGGATATGTAGTTCCACGTTTAATAGCTAGCACATTTACTATCCAAGTGTCTTCTGGAATTCTCCTATTCCCTTCAGCGGTTGCTAGCCCTCTATGATATTTTACTTCTAGACAATCGTTACAGTCAGCAGAGATATTTTCAAACTCAGACTTAATCCACCTTCTGGCAGCACCGATACCTCTAGTTGTAGATACTGTATCGGATAGTGTATGTCTAGTACCAAATCCCACTAGCGTCTCAATATCAGATTTGATTCGGTCCGTAGATACTGAATCAATGATATCATACATCCTGGAGTCTCCTTGAGGTGGGGAGATTATTGATTCTTGGGCATTAGTATGATAGAACGCAGCTATAAAAACAAACAATAGGGTAGTAAGGCGCATAGGCTATAAGTTTTCATCTTAGGCATCCAATTTATGGATTTCTTATTCAAACCTTAGATTAAAATCTATAGATAGTGCAGTCTTGATTACATAATCACTGAGTACAAAACCACCATTTACATACCTAATTGTGGGAAATGGCATAGTTTCTGCATTTGTAGGGTAGTGATTAATATCGAAGAAATAAACCGCAATCATTACATACATCAGGAGATGTTGTACAGGGTTAGTTATGGATTAGCTTCCAAGCTATTAAGCTTTGAAAATGGGGTTATTTTCTTAGAATTAGAAGTAAGAAATAAGTGGGAAAAATCTTTAAACGCTGCTGCGTATGAGATTGCTCAGTGTTGGAAAAATAAGCACAAAGAGTTGAAAGGAGCCGTAGCGTGTAAGATTTATGTGATCAATAGTAAAAAATATTCTTACAAAAGATCGCTGCTTCATCTAGGTGTCCATCCTGGATATGATTGTAAGAAAGGTATGATCTTTAATACCACATCCGCTGCAAAGTAGTATTTCGCATTAGCAAATAAAATTTCAAATTTAGTATTGGTAGTTTTTCCTTTGAAAAACTAAACGTCTATTTTTTACATGCCGTAATAAACAGGACTCTCTCCTTGGTGATCTACTCTAAAATTAGAATCTAATAGTTCTATACAATCAGAGATCGCTACGTACCCTACATGCTTGCTAGAGGCAATAAAGTATGATAATTCAGTTTCTTCTATTACCCCTAGCCATTCTCCCTCTGACAAGTAGCCAAGTATCTTAGTGTTTTCTATATCTGAGTACACTGGGACATTGTCCTCGGCACTAAACAGATGTTTCTTAATTTTATTCATGATGTTTCATTCTTAAGTTGTACTAAGAAGACATGATTTTAACAATCATAACCCTATAAAGAATATGTTAATGTTATAATGGGCAGTCGTAAAATCATACATGTAGATATGGATGCATTCTTTGCTTCAGTAGAGCAAATGGATAATCCTGATCTGCGAGGAAAGCCCGTCGCTGTTGGGGGAGGATCTTCCAGAGGGGTAGTAGCTGCAGCCAGTTATGAGGCACGAAAGTACGGGGTGAGATCAGCGATGCCAGGATTTAAAGCGAAGCAAAAATGTCCTCATTTAATTTTTGTACCTCCTCGATTTAAGCGTTACAAAGAGCTGTCTGCTCAGATTAGAGAGGTGTTTTTTGAGTATACTGATCTAGTAGAACCACTGTCTCTGGACGAGGCATATCTTGATGTAACAGATAATAAGCCCAATATAGATTCTGCAATTAAAATCGCAAAGGAGATCAAGCAGAAGATAAAAAAGAGGATAGGGCTTAATGCTTCAGCAGGGGTATCGATAAATAAATTCCTAGCTAAGGTTGCTTCTGATTTACATAAGCCTGATGGGTTATCGGTTATTCTGCCAGAAGATGTACAGACATTTATTGATGAGTTGCCGATAGAGAAGTTTTATGGAATAGGTAAATCGACAGCTTTAAAAATGAAAACTCTGGGGATTGCAACGGGTAAAGACTTGTATGAATATTCTGAAATAGATTTAGTCAATAATTTTGGCAAATTCGGAAGATATCTATTTAAAGTAGTAAGAGGTAACGATGATAGGGAAGTCAAAGCTGAGCGAGTGAGAAAATCAATAAGTGTAGAAAGAACCTTTGAAGAAGATCTAGTGGAAATCAAAGATGTAGAAGAAAAAATAAAATTGGTGAATGAGAAACTAGTACAGTCATTAGTTAGAACGAAGATTAAGGGTAAAACCATAAACCTAAAAATTAGGTTTAATGACTTCACAACTATAACTCGTAGCAAATCAGTGAAAACATATATGCAAGATCCAAAGGTTATTGAATCTATATGTTGGGAGTTGTTTGAGCAGATTAAGTGGGAAGGTAAGGGCATAAGGTTACTTGGACTAGGACTATCCAACCTAGATACGGAGCAAAACGAACAGCAATTAGAATTTGAGTTATCTTAAATGTAGAAAAGGATAATTGCGAAAGTAATTAATCCAATAATCAATAGACGAGTGTAGCCAATAGTGAAAATCAATATCGAAATAGAAGATCTTCTTAAGGTCAAACGGCAAAACGAAGTAATCGAAGAAAGGTTGTTTTACGTAAATGAGAAACTCAAAAAACTGTCTATAAAAGAAAAGGCTTATGATCTTAGAACGCAAGAAGAGTTAGCAGATGTAAAGAGGTTAGAAGAGTTAGGACTTAGGTCTCTTTTCAAAAAAGTTTTAGGAAACTTAAATGAGGAAATCGAGAAGGAACGAAAAGAATATTTAGCTGCAGTTTTACGACATAAATCGATCGAAGAAGAAATAGAAATCTTGGAGTACGAAAAGCAACTCCTACAAGATAGATATGTAAGCCCTACTTTAATTGCAAAGGACCTCTCGTCATTGACTAAGAAAAAGGAATTCTTACTTAAATCATATGACACTAGTTTTAGTAAAGAACTCTTCAAGCGTGAGTCAGAACTTGGGCGATATAAATTACTAAGCCACAAGACAGGTAAATCAATAAAGTTAGCTAATGCATCTTCAAAAATTATCCTTTCAATTAAAAGCGAACTAGTCAAACTATTAGAAGTAAACGGATGGCCTTTGATCAACAAAGGCCTACATGGTGGTATGCTTAAAAAGGCTTATATCGATAAGGCTAGAGCAAAAGCAATTCAAGCTAATGTAAGATTAGAGGAATTTGGGGATAGCGTACAAAAACTTTTTAGAGAGAAAGAGCTAGCGTTTAGCATGGAGCCATTTGTTGATTTCATCAATCACTTTTATGAAAATCTAATTTCAGATTATGAGATTAAGAGAAAGCTAGAAAGCACTTTACAAGATCTAGATCAAATCCTAAAAGACGTTGAGGACAATAAAGAGTTTATAAGTTCAGAGCAAAAAAAATACGATCAGATAATTGCTATTAAGCAATCGGACTTAAACGAATACATATTAGCATACGAAACAAAAAAAGGCACATGAATTAAATCATGTGCCCTGTGTAAGTAAGGTGTGTTATATTACTTAAGCTGCGTCTAACAGCAGTACTGTATTGGTGCCACCTAATCCAATAGAAACTTTAGCGCCGATACCTTTTTTACGAGTAGTAGGTCCGTCTAATAAGTTCTCGATTATTGGTTTAGAGGTGACTAGTGGAGCGGGAATCAGTTCGTTTTTCTGAGCCATCGCTTCTAGTACTAGCTCCACTCCAGCAGCAGCCGACATACAATGTCCGACCAAAGGTTTAAAGGAATATACCTGAGCTTCTTTGAAGTAAGTTTCTACTAAAAATTTCTCCGCCATATTGCACTGACTAGTACCAGGTCCGTGAGAATTATAAGTAGAAACTTTATCCTGAGCTACATTAGCATTGACAAGACCTTCTTCTATACATCTTCTTAGTTGTGTATATGCAGGATCTATTCTGGTAAGAGAGAACGCGTCATTTGTCATAGCTCCGCCTAAGACATCATAATATTTATCGGAGCTGTCTTTAGTTAACAACATAGCTACGGCACCCTCGGCTCCGATTAATCCTCTAGTATTTTCTTGAAATGGTTTGCTCCATTCTTCAGGCATGATTGTAGAATCTACCACACCCATATGAGTGAAACCCTTGAGATGATTTGGAGTGCCACATACATCTCCGTTAAGGACTAAGGCAGAATCTACTATGCCAGCATCAATTAACATCTTGGCATGTAGAATGGCTGCTGAGCCAGAAGCGCACATCGAGTTGATTTGTAAAAATGGACCATTAAAATTATGAGCTCTTGCAATTCTATTTGCAATAGTAGATGGCATGAGGTAAGCATATTTTAGTTTATACTCATGGTCGTTCCATTTATCTTGATGAAACTCCTCCATTGCTCTGTCATCTCCATATACTGACGAGTGAATCAGAGCAACCTTGTTGGTCTGTTTCCATCCTTTTGACTTGGCATCTGTTAATGCCTCATCGACAATATACTTCAGAACTCGTGTGTAAAGACTCTCCCTTGAATTCGGATCTGGATCTTCGATTAATGCGAGAAACGGATTTTGATATTCTCCATATTCTCCATAACGTTTGATAGACGTACGACTACTTAATGCTCCTGCCCAAAGGTCATCTACACCCCAGCCATAGCTAGTCACCGCACCTATCCCTGCTAAACTAACACCCATTAGTTAAGTATTTTAGGTAGTGAAAAAAATAAATACAACCATAAAGTATCAATAATTGTACTATAGTTTGCATTTAAAATGGCGTAGATGTGACATTAAAATAAATTGCAATATATCATCCCTTGATTAGCTGCAATTAATACATGTAAATAGGTAAAAGTTAAATTAGTAAAATTTATATGTTAACAGGGTTTGCTCTTTTTTTGTCACCAAAATAGTGGGTTTAGTGTACCCAATTGAATCTAAATATAGACTAAAGTAGGAATGAATTGTACCGAGAAGATGGTCAATACCAATATCTAAAAAGAACCATCAGATACTTTGTAGATAGTGGCAAGCACCACTTGTGTTACCGACCGTAAAACATTTTTATCAATGACATCTATGTTATCATCATGAGTGTGATGATACTCATCAAAAGTATTCCTGGACAAATCCCAATTGATTATGTCTAACATAGGAATGTTGGTATTAGTGTTCACATGGTAGTGATCATCATTGATCCCGCCAAAATTATCATTGATAAACAGATCACCTTTGCCCATTCGTTGAGCAAGTTTCCAAACTTTATCGTGATACTTTTTTGCATACTTTTGGGAATAACCTTCTTTGGGGAACTTTGCATTCTTAGCGCCTACCATATCTAAGAGAATTCCAAATTCAGGATTATACCCACTGACATGCATGTTTTTTGACCAGTACTGCGAACCCAAGCACCAAGTAAAGTTGCTAAGTGAATCTCCATTATCTTCAGCATCAAAAAGTATGATATCAACACCAAGATCAATCGGGTTTTGATTTATGTGTCTTGCGATTTCTAATAAAGCTGCAACACCACTTCCACCATCATCCGCTCCATGTATAGGAGTGTTTTGTTTAGCTACATCAGGATCTTTCTCTGCAACCATTCGTGAATCCCAATGTGCTGCAAGAAGCACTCGCTTTTGGTGCGAAGGGTTATAGCTTGCAATGATGTTATAAGCTTGTTGATCTTTTTTATCAAAGAAGCTCGCTTTAAATTCTTGCTCTTTTACAACTGCTCCATATCCTTTAAATTTATTAACCAACCAATCTTTGCATGCCTGGTGCTCAGGTGTTCCTGGTATCCTATTACCAAAGGCTAGCTGCTGGTTCACAAAAGAAAAAACACTATCCATATTACTAGAAGGAATCTTCGCGGTAGGCTTTTTGAGTGCGGGTTCAACTACAGGCTTAGGGTCTTCTTTGCAAGCAAAAGAAACCGAGATTACAAGTAGCAGTATAAGTAATTTTTTGAAAGTCATTTTTATTAGTTTAAAGACCAGCTAGTGCCTTCTTTTCCATCTTTAAGTTGGATGTCTAAAGCTTGTAACGTATCTCGTATCTTATCTGATGTCGCCCAATCCTTATTTTCTCTTGCCGATTGTCTTAGATCTATAACCAGCTCCATAAGCCCGTCCATACTTTTACCAACTCCATTTGAATCACTACCCATAGCATCTTTCAATCCAAAAATATCAAATAGGAAATTTGCGAAAAACTTTTTGAGCTCAGTCAAAGTAGTAGCATCCAGTTTATCATAACCGTCTAATTTATTTTGATAGCTATTGATAATTGGTACTAGTTCAAATAATCTAGATAAAGCTTTAGGTGTATTGAAATCGTCATTCATATCAGCTACCGCACTTTCCATGAGCTGCTTAATTTCTGCCGATTTATCATTTGCTTCTCCCTCAGGAATCGATATCGCTTGCAAAATTCTATTCGCCTCCATTAAACGCTTGTACCCTTTATCTGCTGCTTGCAGTGCAAGGTCAGTAAGATCAAGTGTACTACGGTAGTGAGATTGTAACATAAAAAACTTTACAACCATCGGATCATAACCTTGAGTGACATGAGGGCTCTCTCCAGTAAATAATTCTTGAGGAGAAATGGTATTGCCATCACTCTTAGACATCTTCTTACCATTCATCAATAGCATGTTAGCATGTAGCCAATATTTGGCTGGGCTACATCCGCATGATCCTAAGTTCTGAGCTATTTCATTTTCGTGATGGGGAAATTTTAAGTCAGTACCACCACCATGTATATCAAACCCTTCTCCCAAGTACTTAGTACTCATCGCCGAACACTCTAAGTGCCAGCCAGGGAAGCCTACAGACCACGGAGAATTCCATCGCATGAGATGACTTTCATCCGCTTTCATCCATATGGCAAAATCAGAAGGGTGGTTCTTTTCGTTTTGTTTTTTAAGATCTCTTGACTCTGCTAATAAATCATCTAGTATTCTACCTGATAATTGACCGTAGAATACATTCTCGCCTACCTTACCCGCTCTACACGCTTCATCAAATTTTAAAGTATCAAAGTACACCGATCCATTGCTTTCGTAAGCGAATCCATTTTCGATAATTTTCTCCACCATCTCAATCTGCTCGATGATGTGCCCAGTTGCTCGTGGCTCGATACTAGGGGGGAGCGTTTCGAATACTTCCATCATCTGATGAAACCCATTAGAATAATTTTGAGCCACCTCCATAGGTTCTAAGTTTTCTAATTTTGCTTTTTTAGAAATTTTGTCCTCTCCATCATCGCTATCACCCGTTAGATGGCCCACATCGGTGATATTCCTTACATACCTAACTTTATAACCCAGATACATAAGGTATCTATAGATTATATCAAAACTTACAAATGTTCGGCAATTACCTAGGTGCACATCACTATACACTGTAGGCCCACAGACATACATTCCTACATATCCTTCTGTCTTAGACTCAAAGAGCTCTGGTTTCCTAGATAAACTATTGTATATGGTCAACTCATTATTCATCCCGCAAATTTACTTAAAGAAGTGATTTTAAATTGTATCATAAATGGCGTTTTCATTCGATCTCGATCCTATTGATTTTAAGATCGTGAGGGTAGCATTATGTGAGCACTGATAGGGTAGTGATCTGAGTAGTTTCCTTTATGTATTTGGTGATCGATAATGTCTAAACGCTTATCTGCTAGAATATAATCTATTCTGAGGGCAGGGATTACACCACCAAAGGTGGTACCGATACCTGATCCAGATTCTTTGAAACTATCTTTTTTGTCTTTTGCTAAGATCTTATACATGTGAGAGAGCGGGGTGTCATTAAAGTCTCCGCAGACTATAGTTTTGTAAGGTGACTTTAAGATGTGCTCTGATATGGCAGTTGCTTGCTGAGTTCTAATTATGGATGAGTTCTTATAATTTGCAAGTATCCCTCTTACACTTTTCCATGTTTTAGAACTTTGCAGATCAGGATCTTCGAGCACTTTTGCAGTCGAAGAAGATATTTTATTGGATTGAAAGTGGATGCTGTAGACTCGCACAGTATCGTTTTTGACTTTGATGTCAGCCCAGATATGTGATTCTGCCTTATCTGTCCTCACGTCTATCTTTCCTTTTTTGATAATAGGAAATTTTGAGAATATGGTAGAACTAGCTTTATCGTCTCCATGTCTGTAAGGATACTTGAGATCATCATTCCATGTATGTACTCCCCATCTAGAGGTTTCTTGGATACAAAATATATCGCATGACCCTATAGCGTTGAGATATTCTAGATATCCAACTTTTAGTTCTTTATCTGGTACTCCTTTTTTATTTCTAATCTTTTCTAAGCTCTGTGCATTATAGCTTACTATTTGAAAAGAGTTTTCTTCAGCTGACGAGTTTTTTTCATTGATCGCAATAATACTTCCTAGGTGACTCCAGCCTAGTACGACAGTAAGTATTGACAAGAGGGAGAATCGTTTTTTAGTAAATAACCAAATAACGATAAAGAAGATATTAAAGAGCAAAAAGAAAGGGTATGCCAATCCGAAAAATGAAAAAATGAATGTGGTGTTAGGATTAACTGCAGGGCTAATGTAAGCGAACATTGTACATAAAAACAATAGGATGTTTAATCCTAGAAATCCTTTCGTTAAAAAGTTCAATAGTTACTTTTTACTAGCTTGAAAAAGAAATTCTTTTTCTTCATCACTTAGGTTGTCATAACCCTTTGCTTTTATCTTTTCTAGGATAGCATCTAGCTTTTCTTGGAATGGCAATTTTACATTATCAGTTTTTCTACTGCCCTTGCTTATCGTATTTCTAGTATTGCTTCTGGCGAAGTCTTTAGATTTGTATTTTACTTTGAGAGGACTTTTAGGAGCTACTTCTTTTTTGGGTTCGAATATAGATTGCCCTTTCGCGATTAGATTATTAAATCCTACGGAAAGATCTTTACCTCCTCTAAGAGAGTTTACGAATATCCACCCAAAAAATACACCACCAAGATGAGCAAAATGGCCACCAGTGTTTATGTCTCCAGCAGTGCCTGCGAGGTCAATGATTATCATTGCAAGGGCGATATACTTTAGCTTGACATCACCTAGAAATATCAATCGCATATTATAGTCTGGAGCTACTAATGCGGCAACCATAATAATCGCCATCACGGCAGCAGATGCACCATGTCCATAAGAGACTACCCCCGTAAGGTTACAATATAGGATCATAACGATTGCTCCGATAAGCCCTCCATAAATATAAATAGGTAAAATTTTATTGTCACCTATTAAATCACCTACGATTTTACCAAACCAATACAGCAAAATCATGTTCCATGCAATATGCCATAAACCAACATGCAGAAACATATGAGAGATAAGTGTCCAAGGTTTGATAAGAACCTTTAAAGGATCAGAACTGATTTGTAAATTTCTAAGGATAGTTTCATACACGCCATCGAATGGTTGCATAAATACCTTGAGCAAAATCATAGTTACGAATACAACCAAATTAGCGATGAGAAGCTTGTTCACCATGTTGCCATACTGAAATGTCTTCTTTATATCGTCTTTTATCGACTGTAGCATAAAAGGGAAACGTTTTAATTCACAAAGTCTATCTTAAAAATGAGACTTTTTTCCACATGGCCATCAAAATAAATCCAGTTATGGCGCCTCCAAGATGTGCAAAGTGTGCAATCCCTGTGTCCATAACTCCTGTTATCCCACCAATACCGCTAAATAGATCAAATGCAATGAAAGCTAACACCATATATTTTGCCTTAACGGGGACTGGCAGAAAAATAAGCATCAACTTCATGTTTGGGAATAATAGCCCGAAAGCAATAAAAACACCAACAACTGCACCTGAAGCTCCTACCAACGCTGTCCTAGGAGATAAAAACCCGAAATAGACCAGTGCTAAGTGTAATGCTAAAGCTCCAAATCCACAAATCATATAAAAAGTGAAAAACTTCTTTGCACCAAGGGCTTGTTCAACCATCGGTCCCAGAAAAAACAGTGAAAACATATTAAACAAGATATGTTGTACACTGCCGTGCATAAACATATGACTTACTATCTGGTAAGGTTGAAAATTTACCTCATTAGGATGTAAATAGAGATATCCTCTATACTGGCCCATAATAAAATGGAACAGCACAAACACAATGACATTAATAATGATGAGATGTTTTACAACATCAGTAAGTCTACCCATTTTACTTAGTTAGAAAATAAATCTTGTATATCAGACAATTTAAGCATCACAAATGTTTTCTTGCCTCCAGGATTAACGTATGGCATCTCACAAGCAAATAACTCGTTAATGATTTCTTGTATCTCTTCTGTGTGCAATGTTTTATTCTTTTTTACCGCTGTCGTTTTAGCTAATGACCTTGCGACGTTTTCCTCTATATCTAGTTTGAACTCCAAATTAGAAACATAGGTTTCTAAAAAATCATTTATTACAGCTTCTACATTTAGAGAAGGAGACATCTCAGCAGGGATCCCTTGCACTACATAAGTATTTTTGCCAAACTCTTCAATCATAAATCCTAAGCTATTTATCTTCACTAAGAGATGTGAAAGCACTTCTGATTTAGAAGGAGATAATTTTATTGTTTCTGGAAACAATGCTTTTTGTACAAGGTTGTTTTTATTCGAAAAAGCATTTTTATTTCTCTCATAAATTATCCTTTCGTGTGCTGCTCTTTGGTCAATCAGCATTAGGCCATTTTTAACTTGACTGATGATGTAACTTCCATGCACTTGGAAGGTGCGTTGCTTGTTCACATCAAAGTCAATCGGAGTATCATTTTTAACATCCCACTCGCTCTTCAGTGTAAGCATTCCTTCTGATTCCTGATTACCTTCTTTTTCTAGGCCTTCATAAAGGTTTGACCAATTATCGATGAAAGCTTTGTCGTTACTTTTTTCTACTGGATTTTTAGATGATCCAAATGAACGTTCCGATTTTATACCTGCTCTCTGATTCATGGGCTCTAAAGAAACTTCATTACTAAAATCAAGACTAGGTGTGATATTAAATTGACCTAAGGCATGCTTAATACTAACTCTGAGATAGTTATAAATCAATCGCTCATCTTCAAACTTAATCTCTTGCTTAGTGGGGTGTACATTGATATCGATTTTCTCAGGGTCAATTTTAAGATACAAGCAGAAGAATGGATATTGATCATCAGCAATCAAATCCTCAAAAGCCATCTTCACAGCATGGGCTAAGTAGTTACTTTTAATATATCGGTCATTGACAAAGAAGTACTGATCTGCTTTTTTCTTCTTGGTAAAATCTGGCTTACCTACGAATCCTTTTATTTCCAGAAAGTCAGCTGACTCTTCTACAGGCAGTATCTTTTCGTTGAGTGATTTGCCAAAGACGTTTATTATCCTTTGTCTAAGATTACTTATCGGAAGGTGATACAGTTCATTCCCATTATGATTACAAGAGAAAAATATCTCTGGATGAGCCAATACTAATTTCTGGAACTCATCTAGAATATGCTTTAACTCTACAGGATCTGACTTTAAAAATTTTCTTCTAGCTGGGACATTGTAGAATATGTTTTTAATACTGAAGCTAGAACCTGTATTCGCCTGAGTCGGTTCTTGCTTTTTTATTTTGGATCCTTCTATTATAATTCTAAGACCAAGGTCTGGTTCAGCTTGCTTGGTCTTAAGCTCCACTTGTGCAATCGCAGCAATTGATGCCAGTGCTTCTCCTCTAAATCCTTTGGTCGTAATAGCAAAGAGATCATCAGACGAATTAATCTTGCTAGTTGCATGCCTTTCGAAACACATCCTTGCATCCATTTCAGACATTCCCTTACCATTGTCGATTACTTGTATAAGAGTCTTGCCAGAGTCTTTGAGGATAAGTTGTATATGAGTACTGCCAGCATCTACCGCATTTTCTAATAATTCTTTGACAGCTGATGCTGGTCTTTGAATTACCTCTCCAGCTGCTATTTGATTAGCTAGCGCTTCTGGCAGTAATTTTATGTGATCTTGTTGACTCATTGGTTGGTCTTGCAAGGTCGACTTTCAAAACTCAAATAACAAGAAAAATTAATGGAATAAATGCACATATCATTTCTGCTTGAAGGTGTTGAAAATTTTCAACGCAGAGACTGGCAAATTCTAGTGAAATACTTACAACATCCTCAAGTTTAAGTGGTATTGATTACTGGGTTACCCCTGGAGACTCTATAGCTGCTACTATTTTTGGAAGGTAATTGTTGATAAAGTAGTAAGTTATCAACAATAGAGTTGCGATAATCATGAGGAGTCTCATGTTAGATTTTTTATTAGCGATTTTAGTGGCCTCTGAGCTTGCCCTACTATTCCTTCTAAAACCACCTCTAATACGCTGTTTTGCTAATTCTGTATTGTTGTTATCAGCAGTGCTCTCTGTACTTTTATATCGTCTAAGTCGTTCCTGCAGCTCCTCTTTTTCTGGATCATAATATCTTGGTATATAATCAAAAGACCTATGCTTAGTTCGCTTTCCAAATCCTAAAAAACCCATAAATACAAGTTATAAATTGTTTGTCACTATTCCAATGGTGTTAGCCAATGGACATTCCAATTATTTAGCAACTTACATTAGTAATTAACTATATAAGTTATTGATTAAAAGTTTAGATTTGCGGCTTAATAATCCTAGAGATAATTATGAGCGATCAGATTAAACATGAGTGTGGCCTCGCACTTGTAAGATTGCTCAAGCCCCTGTCTTATTATCAAAAAAAATATGGCTCTTCCTTATATGGAATTCAGAAGCTACAACTACTTCTGCAGAAACAAAGAAACAGAGGACAAGACGGTGCTGGGATCGCAACAATCAAACTCGATAGCAAGCCAGGATCAAGATATATAAGTCGTAAGCGATCGATTACAAATACCTACCTCCAAGATTTATTTAAAGGCGTTTATAGTCACTTTGACGATTGCTCTGCCAAGGATTTAAAGAATACAGAGTGGCTCAAAAAGAACAAACCTTATACAGGTGAATTGTTACTCGGTCATCTCAGATATGGTACTCATGGAGTTAACACCATCGAGACCTGTCATCCATTTTTAAGACAAAACAATTGGATTAATAGAAACCTAGTCGTAGCAGGTAACTTTAATCTCACTAATGTAGATGAGCTATTTCAAGAGCTTGTTGCTTTGGGTCAATACCCAAAAGAGAAATCGGATACCGTAACCGTGATGGAGAAGATCGGACACTTCTTAGATGATGAAGTGCAGCGATTACACTCATGGTTTAAACCAGAAGGATATGATAGCGAGACACTCAACTTGCTAATCTGTGAGCATATGGATGTACAACGACTATTACAACGAGCAGCAAGAAAATTTGATGGCGGCTATGTGATGGCAGGTATGATTGGTCATGGAGATGCGTTCGTACTCAGAGACCCATCTGGTATAAGGCCTGCATTTTATTATCATAACGATGAGATTGCAGTCATGGCATCGGAGCGCCCAGCTATTCAGACTTCTTTTGATGTTCATTTTGATGAAGTAAAAGAAATAAAAAGAGGACACGCATTAATAATCAAGAAAAACGGTAGTCTATCTGAAGTACTGATAAGAGATCAACTGAAAAGAACAGCGTGCTCTTTTGAGCGGATATACTTCTCGAGAGGAAATGATAAAGACATTTACGTTGAACGTAAAAAACTTGGACAACTGCTAGCTCCAAGAGTGCTTGAGGAAGTAAAGTATGATATAAAGAATACCATTTTTTCATTTATTCCTAACACGGCGGAAACTGCATTTTATGGATTGATAGAGGGCATAGAGGATGAGATGAACAAAGTGAAAAAGGAAAAAATTCTTAAGTCAAAAAAACTTGATGAAAAAGAGTTAGACGAAATACTGTCCCTAAGACCGCGTATAGAGAAGATAGCAGTTAAGGATGCAAAGATGAGGACTTTCATCGCTAGTGCCGACTCTAGAGGAGATATTATATCTCATGTCTATGACATCACATACGGTATTGTAAAGAATGAAGTAGATAACCTAGTGCTGATAGATGATTCTATCGTCAGAGGGGCTACACTCAGAGACAGTATCATTCAAATTTTGTCAAGACTAAAGCCAAAGAAAATAGTTATCGTATCCTCTGCTCCTCAGATTAGGTATCCTGATTGCTATGGGATAGACATGTCTAGGATGAATAATTTTGCTGCATTTAATGCTCTGATAAAACTATTGAAAGATAAAAAGAAAACTAACCTTTTAGATAAAGCTTACAAAGCTTGTAAAAGAGAGAATAAAAAGCCAGCGAGCGAAATTCGCAATAAGGTACAAGCACTATATGACAACTTCACCCAAGAAGAAATATCTACGAAGATGTCTAAAATGCTTACACCTAAAAATGTCAAGTGCAAAGTGAAGATTATTTTCCAATCTATCGAGAATCTACATGCTGCTTGCCCCGATAATCATGGTGATTGGTACTTCTCTGGTAATTATCCGACTCCTGGAGGTAATAGGATTGTAAACCAGGCATTTATCAATTTCATGGAGAAGAATAACGAGAGGGCTTACTCTTAGCAAAAGTTTATAAGTCCTAATTATTTGTAATAGGTGCTTACCGATCGCTTTAACAATCACTATTTAACCATTTGATAAGCTTAATTCTTCACGCTTAAGTTTTTATATATTACAATTAATTGTAATTTTAAAGACAAATTACTATTCAAATGCCATTAATACGCAGGATTATTCTTTGGGCTTGCTTTTTCGTCTTCATATATCTGGGGATGACTTGGATAATACAAGGTTGTAAAAGTGAAACGGACAAAGCCTTAGAAGCAACTGAAGATATCATAGAGAGTTCAGAAGAATCTGTTAAAGGGTTAGAAGAAAACCTGAATGAGGTAGCGGATAAGTATTTTGAAGATAGCGATGAGATCATATACACTAATGAAGAAGAAGGTGATGAATTAGCAGACGACTTGTTTCAAGAAGCGCCCACTCAGGAGGTGAGAAGAGAACCTGCGAAAGAGAAAGTCAATACACCACCTCCACCAGTAAGATCATCAGCGACAGGAAGATACCTTGTAGTTGCTGGCAACTATCTTGTAGAATCTAATGCGCAAGAGATGGTAAAGAAATTAAGGAATATGGGATTCAATAGTGCAGAGCATCTTGTCTTTGACCAATCTCAATATTTTACTGTTGTAGCATCTAGAAGCGATTCTAGAAATGGTGCTCAGTCATCATCTGATAATCTTAAGGGCAAAGGAGTCGATAACTACGTGCATACTCAAAGAGATTAATTTCTTAATTAATGTGTGGCCGCTCGTCTCTAAGCAAAACCGAAAAAGAAATAGAAGAGCGATTTAATGCTACTTTTTATTCTGACGAATTAGAGCGGTATAACCCTCTCCCTAGTTACAATGTTGCTCCTACACATATGCATCCTGTCATTACAAGTGACAATACACAGCATTTACAATTTTATCGGTGGGGATTTATTCCTTCTTGGGCAAAGGATATCAAAGTCGGTTATAAAATGATTAATGCAAGGAAGGAGAGTATTATGGAAAAATCATTTTATCGCTCTGCTCTCAAGACAAGACGATGTATCGTTCCATTCGATGGGTTTTATGAATGGAAGAAAACTTCTACTGGGAAACAACCATATCGTATAACTACAACTAATACAGATATTTTTTCTGTAGCAGGCTTGTGGTCCAGTTGGGACTCTTCGGATGGTGCCACCATTCACTCGTTTACCTTAATCACTCAAGAGCCAAACAATCTAATGAAAGACATTCATAATCGGATGCCTGCAATTTTACTCCCAGAGCAAGAAGAGCTTTGGCTTGATGAAAACATAAAACCCGACGAAGCTCTTGCGGAACTAGCACCTTATCCAGATGAGCTCATGCATGCGTATACCGTGTCGACTCGAGTAGGGAATGTACGTGAGAATGATGAAGATCTTATCAAAGAAATAAAACCACCAAAAACTTTATTCGATTAACTTTAGTAGACTCCAGTCGAATAAAATTATGGATTATAAAGTCACCTTGCGCTCTATTGATGATGCTGATCACTCAGAACTAGTACGTCTTGCTAATAACAAAAAGATTTGGCAGAACCTTAGAGATATATTCCCACATCCTTATGGTGATGAGGACGGTGATTTTTTTATTAGACTTGTAAGAAAGGATAAGAAGAATCTAAGATCTGTAATTGATGTTAATGGTTCGTTTGCTGGCATGATAGGAGCATTTCCTAAGGATGACGTTAATAAGCATACAGCAGAGTTAGGCTATTGGTTAGGAGAACGATACTGGGGAAAGGGAATAATTACAAAAGCTATTGGGCTAAAGTGCAAGCAAGTTTTTAGCACAACAGGAGTAAATAGGATATTTGCTGCCGTGTTTTCTTACAATATTGCATCAATGAAGGTCCTAGAGAAAAATGGATTTAAACAAGAAGGGGTCGGACGACAAGCAATATTCAAAGATGGAGCATATCATGATGAACATAGGTATGCTATCCTTAGAAGTGAATATGAAGTGAGCATAAGCAATCAATGAAGAACTTAATAAACAGATGGAAGGCTACTTGGAATCCTGAGCGATATCATGGTTGGGGACAGAAGGCTTATTTCGAAGGATGGTATTTTAAGATTGTTAATGAAACGGAGGATCATGCTTTTGCTATTATCCCAGGTATCTCTATTGATGAGAACGGAAAAGGAGCGGCATTTATCCAACTGATGGACGGTAAGAAGTTGGAGGCACATTACTTTGATTTTAAGGAGGAAGATTTTAATCCAAGTATTGAAAAATTTGAAGTAAATGTTGGTGCTAATTATTTTTCTGACAACAAAATGATTCTTGACTTGCCAAATCTCAAAGGAACTATAAAAATAAATAGTACAACTTCATGGCCTAAATCCCTAGGTGCGCCGGGCATTATGGGTTGGTATTCATTCGTCCCTTTTATGCAGTGTTATCATGGAGTTGTGAGTTTACACCATACTCTGACAGGTAAACTAGTGTATGATGGTATAGAAATAGATTTTGAAAAAGGCATTGGGTACATAGAAAAGGATTGGGGAACCTCTTTTCCTCAATGCTGGATTTGGATGCAATCAAATCACTTTGATGATCTAGATAGGAAAGTATCCCTAATGGCTTCTGTCGCTCACATCCCGTGGATGGGAAATTACTTTATCGGATTTTTGGTTGGGTTTTATTTGGATGATAAGCTATACAAGTTTGCTACTTATACAGGCGCAAAGAGAACCACCAAGGTTAATGGTGATCAAGTAGAACTTAGCTTCACTCAAGGAAAATATAAACTACAGATCATAGCTCACAAAGCAGAAGGCACAGATCTCATATCTCCGATCTCAGGGGAGATGAGAGGTAAAGTTAATGAGAGTTTACTAGCAGTCTTAGATGTAAAACTGTACGAGAAAGGGTCTCTTATTTACTCAGGTTCAGGAAGGAATGCAGGACTTGAGTTAGGAGGCGATGTGGAAATTTTACTTACCTAATTGATTATTGGCTATAGAAATAATCACAATTCTCCTTGATGATTATATCGATTGGAAAATTAGAAACAAGAGGAATATCTTGCTTGAACAGAATTTTTTGGGTTAGCATATTTATGGCTAGTAGTCCTTGCTGCTTAGGGTTTTGATTCAGAAGAAAAGAGACGAATCCTTCTTTTAACAATTTGACGTTTGGTGCTATGAGGTCATAGCCAATTAGTTTTATGTCCCTCTTTTCTAGTTGACTTCTGAGAGCATTTTCTAATTTATATATTCTGGAGTTCGTCACAAATATTCCTTGAATTCCATCCAATCTTTCTTCGACTATATTTCTGACTTGAGTTGTGTCTTCATAGTTATCGATCTCTATAGTATTGATGTTGACCTTATTATTCTTGTCAGCAAAGAATAGTCGGAGACCAGCTTCTTTATTGATGACGTGTTGAGCATTCTCGGTATTACCACCCATATTGATGATTAAAATATCGCGGATACCAGGAATGAGTAGATCAAAAAGTCGACCAGCAATGGTTCCACTTTGCAATGAGTCTTGACCGATATAAGGAACAGTAGAGCCGTCACCTAGTTGAGTGTTGATGGTTACTATGGGAATATCTCTTTCTTTTATTTTGGTAATAAATTCTTGAGATTCTTTCTTGAGTTCAGGAGCAAGTAGAATCGCATCAGGAGCAGAAATAAGCGCTTTCTGAAGGGTGTTTTTAAAAGATTTATCACTCTCATTATTGAAAGTCATCCATTCAAGTTCTATTGGGTAATGGCTTACTAGCTTTGCCCCTTCTTTGATTCCTTTGGTTGGGAGTTCCCAATACTGATCCTTGTCGGCACGCGGGATAATGATTAAGATTTTGCTTGTTTTATTTTTTGCAAGGAGGCTGGCAGAGACGTTTGGTTTGTAATTAATCTCCTTAAGTACTTTCTCGATTTTCTCCTTTATTGCTGGAGAGATATTACCTCTATTGTGGAGTACCCTGTCTACAGAGCCTCTCGAAACACCTGCTAATTCGGCAATTTCTTTAATTGTAATAGCCATGAGTGCAATTATTTGCAACAAAAGTATAAAATTAGCTGTGCGCGCGCACATAAAAATTGTATATTTAATATATAAGTCAAAGAACACTACATGAAGCAACTAAAATATCAACTCAAATCTTTCGAAAAAATCCCCCTAAAGATTTGGGATAACAGCTTAGATGCCTCAGAGCATATTGCCCAAAGTATAGGGCTTGCTATTAGACAAAAACAGCAAGAAGGAGAAAACATTGTTCTTGGTTTGGCCACAGGTTCTTCTCCAATCAAGGTATACGAACGCTTGATTAAGTTGCATGTAGAAGAGGGCTTAAGCTTTAAGAATGTAATCACTTTTAATCTTGATGAGTACTATCCGATGGATAGGAAAGCACAGCAAAGTTATGTGCGATTCATGCATGAGTATTTGTTTGATCATGTCGATATTCCAAAGAAAAATATAAACATTCCTAATGGTGCACTGCCGATAGACAAAGTCGGAGCTCATTGCGATGCTTACGAAAAAAAGATTTTAGACAATGGCGGAATTGACATTCAAATACTAGGTATCGGAAGGACTGGGCATATAGGATTTAATGAGCCTGGATCATGGGAAACATCAGTTACCAGGTTAGTAAAGTTGGACAATCTTACTAGAAGAGATGCTATAAAAGATTTCCCTAGCTCTGCAGATGTACCCTTACGAGCAATTACGATGGGGATGAAGACGATTCTCAGTGCTCGCACGATTTACATTATGGCATGGGGAGCTCATAAAGCAGATATTGTCAGAGAAGTGGTAGAAGGAGAAATCACAAATGTAAGGCCTGCTTCTTTCCTTCAAAACCATGAAAACGTAAAATTCTTAGTAGACAAAGGAGCAGCCTCAGAGTTGACACGAGAGAAGTCACCATGGTTAGTCGGGATGTGTGTTTGGGACAAAGATATGGTAACCAAAGCTGTTATCTGGCTTTCTCAAGAACTTGACAAACCTATACTCAAACTTACGGATGAAGACTATAATGAGAAAGGCCTTAGCGAACTAGTTATAGAACACTCCAGCGCTTATCAAATAAACATCGATGTGTTTAATCGCCTACAAAATACAATTACAGGATGGCCTGGTGGTAAGCCTAATGCTGATGATAGCACTAGACCTGAGCGATCTAAACCAAACCAAAAAAGGTCGATAATATTTAGCCCTCATCCCGATGATGATGTGATCTCGATGGGAGGTACATTCATAAGATTAATTGATCAAGGGCATGAGGTGCATGTAGCTTACCAGACTTCTGGAAATATTGCAGTCCATGATCATGATGCACTTAAGTATATTGAGTTCCTTCAAGAGTTAGGTGTCGATCAGAAATTGCTAAAGACTGAATCAAAGAAATTTGTGTCCAATGCACAAAAATTCTTAAAAACTAAGAAGCCGTCTGATATTGATTCATCTGATCTTAGATTGGTGAAAGGATTAATAAGAAAAGGGGAGGCAAGGGCAGGTGCTAGGTATTGTGGTTTAGAAGATAAGAGTATCCATTTCCTAGATCTACCATTTTATGAGACTGGAAAACTTAGAAAAAACC
Source organism: uncultured Saprospiraceae bacterium (assembly GCA_937929885.1). Lineage (GTDB taxonomy): Bacteria > Bacteroidota > Bacteroidia > Chitinophagales > Saprospiraceae > CALFUQ01. The sequence goes on along the minus strand of CALFUQ010000002.1, from coordinate 3,489 downwards.
CTATCTCCGAGGCTGATGTCAAGATTGTAGTTGATCTTCTTAATAAAGTAAAGCCACATCAAATATTCGCAGCAGGGGATCTCGCAGATCCTCATGGTACGCACCGTGTTTGTCTAGATGTGATCTTCGAAGCCATGAAGCAAGTCAAGAAGAAGGCATGGGCAAAAGATTGCTGGCTATGGTTATACAGAGGAGCATGGCACGAATATCAGATAGATGAGATCGAGATGGCAGTACCAATTAGTCCAGAAGAATTAGTCAAGAAGCGACAAGCAATATTTATGCACCAGAGCCAGAAGGATAGTCCTCCATTTCCAGGTAGTGACATGCGGGAGTTTTGGCAGCGAGCAGAGGAGCGTAATCGTGAGACCGCTCGCCTTTACAGATCGCTAGGTCTTGCGGAGTATGAGGCTATGGAGGCTTTTAGGAGGTGGAAGTTCTAAACTGTATTCTTTCGGCGTCTTCCCAAAACAAAGCTTGAGATGACAAGTATGACGATTGCACCTACTGTAGCTGACACAATCATTCCTACAAAATTCAATGGTAGATCAACTCCAAAGGTTTCTGATATCATCTTAACTATTCCTTGGCCAGGAGTTAAACCTAGAAAATTGAAAATATAACCTCCAACGATTGCTCCTCCTATACCTAGAAGTGCATTAATTATAAAACCAAAGTTATCTCCCTTGGCAACTCTTGCAGCAATAGTTCCTGCAATAGCTCCTACGCCAACCATCAATGCTAATTTCATTGGATCCATAGTATCTCTTTTTGTGTTTAGTGTGGCAAAGATAGAAATCAATGCCTAATATCAAATTATGATTTTTGTATATGAATTTTATTCACAGTAACTTATAAGTAATGTTATTTGACCTTATTAAAGTTCCTGTTGTCCTCTTATTTGACGGGATGAATTTGAGTCTTATAGCACAAGGGCTTAAATTGCCAACTATTAAATAAGATTCTATGTCGAAAAGTTATATCATCGGTTCCTTCTTAATTTTCATTTTAATAGGATGCGTCTTAGTGAAACCCATAATTCCTACCAAGGAAAATGTTCGAGTTGTTAATCGTACAGTTTCTTTTGATGGAAAAACTTTGGAGCTTGATGCTGTAGAAGGAGAGGGGATGGCAGTTTTAAACGATGTTTCATTTACTAATGGAACAATGACGTTTGACATCAAAGGCGAGAACAAACCTGGAAGAAGTTTCGTGGGAATTGCATTTAATATTGAGGATGATTCCACATTCGAGGGTGTATATTTTCGCCCATTTAATTTTGAATCATCAGAACAAATAAGAAGAGAGCATAGTATCCAATACATTTACCATCCCGATTTCCCTTGGAATCGGTTACGCGAAGAGAACACAGGTGAGTTCGAAGCAGAGTTCTTCGATCCACCTTCTCCTGATGATTGGTTTTCTATCTCATTGACTGTCGAAAAGGATGAGGTGATCGTTAAAGATGTTAATTCAGGTAAAGTTTTGTTACAGACGAGAAGACTATCCTCTGCAACATCTGATAATATTGGTCTTTGGGTAGGTAACAATTCTAAGGGTAGTTTTAAGAACTTGAAAATTCGATAAAGAAAAAGATACCTTGAAAAGTGGATAATACAATTATTCAAAAACTTGAAAAGACACTACAAGATACGCTCCATTATTTTGAGCTCTCTGAACAAGATCTCTTGAGGACCTATGGAAATGGGAAATGGAATATTAAACAGATCCTCTGTCATCTTACCGATGCTGAGACCGTTCTGTATGATAGGATTCGCAGAACAATCTCAAATCCTGGAAATACAGTTATGGGATTCGAACAAAATCTTTGGGCAGAGAAATTGGAGTATAATTCTTTCCCACTCGAGTTAAACAAAGATCTGTTTCTCGCAAACCGAAGAGCAATGATCTATACTGCTTCAAAATATTATAAAAAGTATGGGCATAATGAATCAATCCATAACGAAGCGGGGCCTAGGAGTCTAAAAGAATTTTTTGATAAGGTTGTTTGGCATAACGATAAGCATCTTGCTCAGATAGAATTGGCATTGAGTAAATAGTATATCTCAATACCGCTCATCCTTAACAAAAGGCAGCTTCTTCATCTTAGTCACATCCATACTTGGAAAGCCAAAGTCCTCGACGATCCTACCTTGGATCATGTAGCAACCTTTTCCTTGAAACGGATATTTGGCCAGTGAAGGAGGAAAGTGAGTAGTATCGAAAAAATCTCCTTTAGTATCTATCCAAGTACCAAAGTTCATTAGTTTTCTGTTGACGGTCGTTACATTTTTTCTTGCGATATAGTAGCCTAGAATGTTGACGGTCTTACCGAGGTAGTTTTTCATCTGCTCGGTGACGATATCACCGCGGTGTTTGGTCACAAGCAGATCAAAGGGAGAGCAGAGGGGAAATCCAAGCAGCTCAATCTCATCAAAAGCTTGCTCGAACTTCCCTTCCTGCATAGTCGGTAATTGGTAAGTGTCTCCATCCACATCAAACATAGTAGCGGTACCGCTGAGTTTTACTTGTGGATTGTGTACTGCGTTTTTCTCCCACATGAGTTCATACTTGTTGAGCCCAGTGAATCTGAATGCGCCGATACGGATAAGTATTTCTAATTGTTCTTTGCTGATGTCTAATCTGCGTACGAAATCTTGAAGGCTTCGATAGTCTCCATGATCGATACGCTCTTGTACTGCTCGGATAGCGATCTTCCGTTCTAGCTCTGAGATATGGATGAGACCTATGTAAATGGTGTCTCCGTCTATGTTGGTTAGATAGGTGCTGTTGTTGACACAAGGCGCTTCAATTTTAGCGCCACACATGCGTGCCTCATGTACATAGACTTCGGTGCGATAGAATCCCCCAAAGTTATTGATGACCGCAGTCATGAATTCCATCGGGTAGTAGGTCTTGAGATACAGACTCTGAAAAGACTCTACCGCAAAACTAGCGGAGTGCGCCTTGCAGAAAGAATAACCGCTAAAGCTTTCTATCTGTCGCCATACCTCATGTGCGAGCTTGTCGGTATAGCCTCTAGCCTTACAATTTCGGAAGTATTTCTCCTGCAGTTTTCTGAAAGTATCAGAGCTTTTCTTCTTGCCTGTCATGATGCGTCGTAGGACATCAGACTCATCGAGATCGAGTCCTGCAAAGTGATGGACGATCTTCATGACATCTTCTTGATAGACCATAACACCATAGGTTTCTCCCAGATTTTCTTCGAAGACAGGATGGATATAGTTGAAGCTATCAGGATAATGAAACCGATGGATATACTCTCTCATCATGCCCGACTTAGCAACCCCAGGACGTATGATAGAACTCGCGGCTACGAGATGCACGTAGTCATCACACTTGAGCTTGGTGAGTAGGCCGCGCATAGCGGGCGACTCTATGTAGAAGCAGCCGATACACTTGCCAGAGCGCAGCTGCTTGCGTACATCTTTATTCTCTTTGATCTCTGCGACGTTATGGATGTCCACA
>CALFUQ010000001.1 GCA_937929885.1 uncultured Saprospiraceae bacterium | reverse complement strand
TAGAACTCAAACCGAGCTATGGCAAAGGATTGATTACAGCCATTATCCGAATTGAAGGACATGCAATAGGACTGATGGCTAACAACTCAAGTTTTGAAGCAGGAGCCATTACATCAGAGAATGCAATCAAGGCATGTGACTTCATGGAATTATGTAACAAGAATAAGTTACCTATACTTTCCTTAGTCGATACCCCAGGCATAATGGTCGGCCCTGAAGCAGAGCGGTCAGGTACAGTAAAGCACGCTTCTAAGATGTTTAGAACATCAGCTAAAATTTCTGTTCCTATCATGGGCGTTGTTGTCAGAAGGGCATATGGCTTAGGAGCAATGGCGATGGTTGGCGGAGGAATGCATGTTCCAGAATTCATGGTGTCGTGGCCTACTGGAGAATTTGGAGCAATGGGACTAGAAGGAGCAGTAAAACTAGGATATAGAAAAGAATTAGAAGCTGTAACAGACGAAGTTAAACGCAAGGAACTCTTTGACAAAATGGTACAAGATGCATATGATCGTGGCAAAGCAACTAGTGCTGCAACTATGCTAGAGATAGATGATGTCATAGAGCCCAATGAAACTAGGTCATGGATCTCTAGTTGCTTAAAAACAATAAACTAAATGAAAGGTAAAACAGCATTTATATCAGGAGCAAGTAGAGGAATCGGCAAAGCGATAGCGCTACGATTAGCAAGTGAAGGAGCAAACATAATCGTAGCTGCTAAGACTGCAGAACCACACCCAAAACTAAGAGGGACTATTTATTCGGCTGCAGAAGAGATTGAAAATGCAGGCGGGAAAGCACTACCATTAATAGTAGACATCAGACATGAAGATGTAGTACAAGATGCTTTCGAAAAGGCAGTAGACAAGTTTGGTGGAATCGATATACTAATCAATAATGCAAGTGCGATCAGCTTAACAGATTCTCAGACCACGACCATGAAGAGATATGACCTTATGCATACGGTAAACGGAAGAGGTACTTTTATGGTAACCAAGTATGCTGTGCCTCATTTAAAGCAAGGTACGAATCCGCATATACTAACCCTATCACCTCCTCTCAATTTAAACCCAAAGTGGTTTACGAATTATATGGCATATACCATGAGCAAGTACAATATGAGTATGACCGTCCTTGGATATGCAGAGGAACTAAGAGAACATGGGATTGCTGCAAATGCTTTGTGGCCTCAGACTGGAATAGCTACTGCAGCTATAGAATTTGGCATTGGTGGTAAGGACATGATGCAGATCTGCAGGACAACCGACATCATGGCAGATGCAGCAAATGTGATTTTAAATAGAGATAGTAAAACCTGCACAGGTAATTTCTTTATTGACGAAGATGTAATGAGATCTGAAGGTGTAACTGATTTTGAAATGTACGCTGTCAACCCAGATAAAGAATTAATGAAAGATTTATTCATAGATTGACTGAAATCAAAAAAGAAAAAGCGAAAGAACTTTAGATTGAGTTTGAAAAAACATAAAAAGTCAAATATTGTTTTGATATAGTAAATAATGAGGCATTTAATCGTTTAGAAAAGTAAAAACCACATCATGTTAAAAAATTATCAATTACCTAGAACCGTATATGGAACAGAAGAACATGCGATGTTCAAAAAGACAGTAGAAGAGTACTTTAAAAATCATGTAACCCCACATCGTGAAAGATGGGAAGAGCAAGGGTATTGTGATAAAGAAACATGGTTAAAAGCTGGTGAACTAGGTCTCTTAGGTATTACCTGTGACCCTAAGTATGGAGGAATGGGATTAGATTTTAGTTTTGCCGCAATGCTTATTGAAGAGCAAGCAAGATTTGGAGCAGCTGCACCTGGCATCTCTATGCACTCAGATATTGTGATTCCGTATTTAGAAAAACATGGTAGCGATTTTATTAAAGAAAAATATTTGCCAGGATGTTGCTCTGGTGAATTGATTGGTTCACTTGGTATGACCGAACCTAGTACTGGTAGTGATGTTCAAGCAATCAAGACATTTGCAGAAGATAAGGGCGACCACTGGATTGTGAATGGAAGTAAAACATTTATTACAATCGGTTATACTGCAGACTTTTGCATAGTAGCATGTAAAACTGATAAGAATGCTGGTGCAAGAGGGATCAGCTTAATCATCCTTGATGCAGGGATGCCTGGATTTACAAAGGGTAAACCTTTTAAAAAATTAGGACTTAAGACAAGTGATACTTGCGAACTATTCTTTGAAGATGTCAAAGTGCCAAAAGAAAATCTTGTCGGAGAAATAGGAATGGGATTCATCCATATGATGACTGAGTTACCAAGAGAGAGATTGACTATTGCATTATCAGCAATCGGATCTGTGAGAGGTGCATTAGAACACACAATCGAGTATACTCAGGAACGAAAAGCATTCAAGCAACCGATCTGTGCCTTCCAAAATACACAATTTGAAATAGCAGAAGTCGCGACACAACTAGAATACCATTGTGCTTTTGTAGATAGGTGTACAGCATTACTAGCAGAAGAAAAACTAACTCCTGAATTAGCATCTATGGCTAAATATCACTCAAGCGATATGCAGTGCAAGATGATAGATGCTTGTTTGCAACTCTTTGGGGGCTACGGATTCATATGGGAGTATCCTATTGCAAGATATTATGGAGATGCTCGGGTACAGAGAATCTATGGAGGGACTAATGAGATTATGAAGTTGATGATATCTAGAAGTATCTACGCAGATTTTTTCCAAGAAATGAAAGCGGCTAAGAAGCATGCACAAAAACAAATGGCGGCAGCTGCTAATTGATTCCTCCATTACGGTCGGAATAACAAAGACACATTGGTCGAAATAACATATAGCAAATTATACATAAAAGTGAGTGTAGTAATTACGCTCACTTTTTAAACCAAAAACATGAGTACATTTTTTACGGAAGAACATGAATTATTCAGACAAAGCCTGAGGGCTTTTCTAGAGAAAGAAGCTATCCCACACATCGATCAGTGGGAAGAGGATAGAAGAACTCCTAGAGATATATGGAAAAAGATGGGAGACATGGGATTCTTAGGCCTCTCCTACCCTGAGGAGTATGGAGGACTCGGATTAGACTTTTTCTATGATGTAGTTTTTAATGAGGAACTGGGAAGAACTAACTCTGGAGGTTTTGCAATCACTCAACAAGTAACTCAGTACATGTCTTGTCCTAATATTTTAAAATATGGATCAGAAGAACTAAAACAAAAATACTTGCCAGGAATCATTTCTGGGGATTTGATTTCTTCTATTGGCATTACCGAACCTGGAGCAGGATCTGATGCTCAAAACATTAAGACAACTGCTATAAAAGACGGTGACCACTATGTTGTTAATGGATCAAAAACTTTTATCACTAATGGAGTTTATGGTGATTTCATTGTGACTGTTGTCAAAACAGATCCAGAAGCAGGAGCTGCAGGCGTAAGTCTATTGATCCTAGAACAGAAAATGGAAGGAGTCTCGGCAAGGAAATTAAAGAAACTAGGATGGCACTCATCTGATACAGCTGAGTTAAGCTTTGATAACGTCAAAGTACCAGTAAAAAATTTAATTGGAGAAGAAGGTCGCGGATTCTATTATTTAATGAATGGTCTCCAACTAGAGCGACTTGTTGCTGTGCCTGCTGCCGTTACGGGATGTGAGAAAGCCATAGAAGTATCTTTGCAATATATGTCTGAACGAGAGGCATTTGGCAGGCCAATAAATAAATTTCAAGTTCTAAGACATCGTATTGCTCAGCTAGCATCGGAAGTAGAAGCGCTCAAAGCATTCTCTTACCACTGTTGTGAGATGTATGCAAATGATATTTACGATGTTAAGTTATGCTCTATGGCAAAACTTTTAGCTACAGAATTATGTGAGAAAGTCGCAACTGAATGTCTACAGTTCTTTGGCGGATACGGATTTATGGAAGAGTACCCAATGGCTCGAATGTATAGAGATGTCAGAGTAGGTACCATAGGTGGTGGATCATCAGAAATCATGAGAGAGATCATAGCCAAAATCGTGATTGATGGGCAAGGCTATGTAAAACCGAAATCTAGCGGAAATGGAATTGTAGAAAGAAAAACAAGTACACCTGGAGGTAATGGTAAATCCGAATCTGAAAATGGCAAAGCAGGCAGTGTGATTCCAGATATAGGAATCGATGAAATTGTAAAGGGCATTCAAAGTAAAGCTTCAGCCGTAGACGCACTTGGTAAGACATTAAAATTTGATTTTGGTGATGAGCAAATTACTATCGACGGAACTGGATCAGACAATCAAGTGAGTACAAGTAATCCTAATGCAGACTGTACAATCAAACTATCTAAAGCGGATTTTCATAAACTTGTTAGTGGTAATCTTAATCCTATGAATGCTGTTATGTCTGGCCAAGTTAAGATCGATGGTGATATGGGCCTTGCTATGAAATTACAGAGTTTATTTTCTTAAGGGACTCTCCATGACTCCTCTTTTGCAAGAGAGGGTTGTAAAATAACTTTTAAGATTTTTAGGGTGAGCCTTAACACACAAAACAAATGACTAAATACTTCACAGAAGAACACGATTCATTCAGACAATCCTTCCGCTCATTCTTAGAGAAAGAGGTTAAGCCTAATATAGACCAATGGGAAAAAGATGGTCAGCTACCTAGGGATATCTATAAGAAGTTTGGGGAGATGGGTTACTTTGGTCTAAATAGACCAGAGGAGTATGGTGGTCTCGACTTAGACTTGTGGTATGGAGTTATTTTCGATGAGGAGATCGCTCGAATGAATAGTGGAGGGTTTGGCGCATCTATAGGAGCGCATCCTATGTTAGCTCTAACGCATATTACACACGAAGGTACAGAAGAGCAAAAGCAGAACTATTTAGTCCCAGGAATCTTAGGAACTAAAGTAGGCTGTCTTGCTATCACCGAACCGTCCGCAGGCTCAGATGTACAATCAGTTAGAACTACGGCAATCAGAGACGGTGACGAATATGTGATCAATGGCTCTAAAACTTTTATTACCAATGGCGTCCTCAGTGACTTCTTGGTCGTCGTATGTAAGACCGATCCAGATCAAAAAGCAAAAGGTATAAGTCTATTCATCATCGACAGGGACACTCCTGGAGTTAGTGCTACCTTCTTAGACAAGTTAGGATGGAGAGCATCTGATACGGGTGAGATCGCATTTGATAATGTAAGAATACCAGCAAGCAATATGCTTGGCGCGGAAGGCCAAGGTTTTATTTATATCATGCAGCACTTTGTATCTGAGCGACTGGCTATGGCAGTTGGAGGTTATGCCGCTTCTGAGTATGCTATCGAAGTTACCTTAAAGTACATGAACGAGAGAGAAGCATTCGGCAGGAAGATCAATCGCTTCCAGGTGCTACGTCATCGTATCGCTCAGCTATCTGCTGAGATAGAAATGGTTAAGCAATTTTGCTATTCCTTATATGCTCGATATGCTAAAGGGGAGTATCTAGTTAAAGAAGCTTCCATGGCAAAGCTCCTTGGGACACAACTTGCAGATAAAACTATGACTCAGTGCTTGCAGATGTTTGGAGGCTATGGCTACATGGAAGAATATCCACTAGCTAGAATGTTTAGGGATACTCGTCTCGGGCAAATCGGAGGTGGTACCTCTGAGATTCTATGTGAGATTATTGCTAAAGCAATGATTGATGGGCGTTCTTATAAGTAGTGCTCAGATATTAGTTTTGACTAGCAAGGTATTCGAAATAATCTGTGCAGTTTTCAATATTTTCTAGACTCAAAATATGGTGTACTTCACTAAAGTCTGAAAAATCTAATCCTCCTGCTTTTATTGACTCATTAAGGTATCTACCGTCCTCACCGTTATAAGTATCAGCTAGCTGGATTGCTAAATCCCACAGAGATTTGATTTCCTGATTAGTTATGATGTTCGTCCAATCAACTATGCTCGAAGAGTTAAATCCAGGAGTGCCGTTATTGAGTGCATTGCCATCAGGTATTTTATGGTAATCAGTTTGCTTCTTCACATTAGCAAGATGAGCAGGATCTGTCACCTCTTCATTCCAATCACTATGCTGCACTACATGAATTCTTTTCGTTGTACTGATGCGGTCTAATTTTTCCTGAATTTTCATGACTAGCTTCGAAGAAAAATCTGATTGTCCTGCTTCTGCTATCCATATATTGCCATCATTACTTAGAACGTTAGCCACTTTAACAAAAACCTCATTCAAAGCTTTGTCATGATTAAGATGTGCATCACTCCAGCGATCACTAAATGCTAAATTAAAAAGAGAATTACCAGGAACATACTCCCCTTCCTGAATTCCATAAGCTCCAGCAACAGCATGAAAATTTAGTTTTGAAAATTCTGGTTGCCTAATCAGTGAAGCAAAAGCGGCAATAGAATGCAAATCATCTACATCTGTCTTACAATCATAATTCACTAGAAGTAAGTCATTTTCTAAATTGAAATTGACTACTTGAGAATCTCGCTTAGGCTCGCTGCTGTTAGCACAAGAAACTATTATCACTATTAAAATAACATGGAAAACTGCTTTAATCATTACGCTTAGTTTTATGACCTTAAGATAATTAAAAGCATGCTATCCAGCTTCTAATTCTTATTTCTATTCTGATTATTATTTAGTTTAGAAAAGCACATAACTCACTTATAACTGGCATATTTTATCAGTATCTTATCGCAAAGATTATTTGAAATGAAAAAACTATTCTTAGCACTTTTTATCCTACTTATACTTTTCATTGCATATCTGTTTTACAATGTCTACAACTTTAAATCTTCTCAACTAGAAGTTGATGCAATAGAAGCCACTCCTATCCCTGAAGGTGCGGTGAGTAGATATGTCGAAGCAATTTCTATCAGAACTATCTCATTTGAAGACGAAGCAGATTTTGATTCTACACAATTCAAAAAATTTAATGCTTTTCTAGAAGGATATTACCCTTTAGCACACAGTGAGTTGGAGCATAGAAGATTTAACGAATTTAGTCATCTATTTCATTGGAAAGGTAAGGACCAGCGTCTTAAGCCGATAGTCTTAATGGCGCATATAGATGCTGTACCTATTGCTACTCCAGCAGCGTGGTCGGTGCATCCCTTTACTGATGGCTTAGTTAACGATACCATCTATGGCCGAGGGGCTATGGATTGTAAGTTTGGAGTTATAGGTATCATGGAGTCTGTTGAACAATTGCTAAGAGAAGGCTTCGCTCCCAACAGAGATATATACATTTCACTTGGGCATGATGAAGAGATTGGCGGTCCTAGAGGAGCAGTTGAGATTGCACAGTATTTAAAAAGTAAAAGTGTCGATCCACATTTTGTCTTAGATGAAGGGATGGCCATTACTGACGGTTTGATACCTGGCATAGATGGGCCCACAGCAATTATTGGGATTGCAGAGAAAGGATATCTTTCTTTAGAATTGACAGTTGCAATGGAAGGAGGGCACTCCTCTACTCCACAGAAAGAATCATCAATAGATGTCTTGTCAAAAGCAGTTAGTAATGTAAAAGAAAACCCATGCCCTCGAACATTGAGTCCTGTGCTGAGTGCATTTATGGATAAGATGGGGCCTGAGATGGACTCTAAAGCTAAATTTGTTTTTGCTAACCGAAAGATATTCAAGTCACTCATACTGAATGAAATGGAAAAAACCAATTCTGGGAATGCTTCTGTTAGAACTACAACTTCTCCTACAATCTTCGAGGCTGGTATTAAGGACAATGTCATTCCCACTGCTGCTCGTGCAGTCATAAACTTCAGAATCATTCCAGGAGAAACCATTGACGATGTCATTGCTCATGTACACAAGGTTATCAATGATGACCGCGTCAATGTAGAGATTCTTAACAAAGCTTTTGATCCATCACCCGTTTCGCCTGTGGATAATAGTCAGTATGAAAGTATAGATCGATCAATTAAACAAATATTCCCTAACATCAAATCAACTCCAAACCTAGTACTCGGTGCAACCGATTCAAGGCATTTTACTATTCTAACTAATAATGTGTATAGATTCAGTCCATTCAAAGTAAGTCCTAAAAACATGAGTTGTTTCCATGGGATTGATGAAAGAGTACCTAGAAGTGAATTTGAAAATGGAATTAGATTTTATAGACAGCTAATAATGAATGGAAGCAATTAAATTAGATGCAAGTTCGATCTATCTATTTTCCAATTCTTGAGGTGACGAAACTGAAAATCACAAATCTGCAATCTTCAATCAATTCAAACCTCTTCAAGCGCATGCACCAAAAAATCAACATCTCTCTTAGACATATAAATAGCCAAAGAAATCCTAAGCGCATTTAACCCAAAACTTGACATAGGGCGACAATCAATTCCATAATTATCAAAAAGCTTAGCCTTCACCTCTCTAACATCTTTGCCAATGATCTCAATAACCTGAATAGCACAGGATAAATCATTGCTATTAGGAGTTTTAATTTTAAATTTTGGATTATTCCTAACCTTAGATAAAAAGTAATCTTTCAATTCATAGGACCTACTGTGGATATTTTCTTGACCTATTCTATTATAAAATTCTACTGCTGCACCCAAACCAAGTAGCTCAGGTAAATTGCGAGTATTATAATTTTCAAGTCGACGAATACTTTCGTCCTTGTGACCACGAGCAACAATCAATGGTTTTAAATGATGCTGGCTTTCTTTCCTTGCAAATAAAATGCCTACCCCTTTAGGAGAAAATAACCATTTGTGAGAACTAGCAGCGTAAAAATCACATCCCAGGTCATGTAAGCTAAACTGAAACATCCCAGCAGATTGAGCCCCATCAACAGCTACTAACACTCCTTTTTTATGAGCCATCTCCGATATCTCTTTAACAGGCAAGATCATGCCATTTGTATTGACGACATGACACATGGATATGATCTTAGTATTTGGAGTGATTGCTTTTTTGTAAACATCTATAATCTCATCTACATTATTCGGAAGTAATGGTAATTCAGGTCGGACCAATTTAACGCCCTTGGCTTCTTGCCATACTTCCCAAGCTACTGTCCCGCTTGGATGTTCATGATCTCCAAGAATAATTTCATCACCAGCCTGTAAGTCAAAGCTTCTAGCGATTAAATTCATTCCTTCTGTAGTATTATGTATTAGGGCTATCTCTTCTTCTGATACAGAAAAAAGTTCTGCAACTCCTTTGCGGGTTTTTTCTTTTGCTTCTTTCCATTCTCCCCACATGTACTTTGATGGGAAGCCATCTAAAAGGTCTCGATACTGCTGTGTTGCATGTTGGACTGGTATTGGTGACGGGCCTAATGAAGCATTATTGAAGTATCGAAGCTCAGGAGCAAACCTGAACTGATCTTTTACTAACTCCCAGTAAGCTTCTTTATTTTCGAATTCCTTTGCAAACAAAAAGTCATTCTCAATATGATTAGAATCATTCGCAGTAGTAAATGATGGAAACAACAATGATCCTGCAAAACCAGCGGATAAAGATTTAATAAATTTTCTTCGGTTTTTACCTTCCATGACATTATTAAAATGATCTCCTAAAATCAAGAAGTCAAACAAAAAATAAATCTTATTCTCTAAGACTCCAAATCTCGTGAATAGGATTCCCTTTGCTGGATAATCCTGAGTGATGCCAACTGCCATCAATTAATTCAAAATCGAAACCTAAGCTTGCCCCCACTCTGGTATCATCTCTAGAGAAAAATTCTATATTCTCAGTGTACTTACCATTGGCGGTAGTATATGTGCCGCCTCCTGTTCCTTTAAATTCTTTTGTCTCCGTATTATAGGCAATCCACTGAAAGCGGGTACCCGATAGTATTTTCATTGTTTTTCTAGGTCTATCAGTATCTCTTGTTTGAATTTCTCCATTTCTCTTACGACCAGACATCAACCAAGCACCTTGTAATTCTCCTGGAGTTCCATCATCGATTCTGGTCCATTTTTGATCTTGGCCAACTATCCCCATCGAACTATCATTTATGAAAACCTCAAAACTTACTTGAGTCCCTACTCTCTCAGGATTCTTAGTGTCAAACTCAATTTTCTCCGTTACTACATTTCCATCCAACTTCCATGTGCCTCCATTGGTCATTAAGAACTTACCACTATCTGCCGTATAACTTGTAAGTACTTGATGGCTCTCCGTAAAGACAACAATATTTTTAATCTTTTCTCCACTATCAGAAGTAGTGAAACTTTCCCAAGCACCTACAAAACTTTGAGCCTGGACAGATAAGATTATTACAAGGCTGAAGAAAAGTGTGTGAAATAATTTAGCGATGGAGTATCTCTTGAGATCTAGCATATTTACTAATACAGATTGTTATTTAATTTATTTCTTCTAGAAATTCAGTTTTAATAGTTTTGATTTTATTTACTTTTTCAAGGGCACTAAGAACTCATGAGCTTCTGATCCTTTCTATCTCTCCGTGCAATTTGTTGGACAATTCTAATTTATGATTGAACCTACCTCCAGCATGAATTTATTCTAAATGTGAAATTTAGTGTCAATGAAAATCTTGTCCGCCTAAGTTACTTACAAATATATCTAATGCTCAAAATAATATTAGACAAATCATTTAAACCGTTAAACTAATAGCCTTAATTTGGTCACCTATGACGAAAAGCGTTTGTGAAGAAAAGATATATAAATCTATATTTTTGGAGTATTCCGAGATGCTACGCAATTTCATGTATTATAAGACTGGAGATATAGCTAAAGCAGAAGACCTAGTCCAGGATGCTTTCACTAAACTATGGGAGAATTGTGCTAAAGTGAATATTGAAAAATCAAAGGGCTACTTATTTAAAATCGCCAATAATCAATTCCTGAACCAAGTAGCCCACAAAAAAGTAGTATTAAAGTTTGAAGGGATAGGGCACACGGATAGAGATAATCAGTCACCAGAGTACTTATTAGAAGAGAAGGAGTTCAAAGAAAGGTTAGAAAATGCTATCTCTGAACTACCAGAAGACCAGCGAGTAGTCTTCCTTATGAACAGAATAGACAAAAAGAAATACCGAGAGATAGCGGAAGAATTAGGCTTGAGCGTAAAGGCAATCGAGAAGCGAATGCATAATGCCTTGAAAACACTAAAAAATATTCATAGAAAGCTTTAGGGTAAAACCTTTTTAAGCTGTTATTAAATTAAGCAGACCAAAATAATGTCAGATATAGACACATTATACGCAAGATGGCTCGATGGAGAGCTCAGTGCAGAGGAGATCAAATCTCTGAAGGCATCTGGTGAGTGGGTTGAGCTTGAGGAGCTTCTTAAAGCTACTAAAGACTTAGATCTACCAGCCTATGACAAGCAAGCTGCTCTTGATAAACTGATGTCAGATAAAGGTGCTAATGCCATAAACCAAAAACCTGAAGCACATCGTATCAAGATGAGTACTATCCTGTCTGCTGCTGCAAGTCTTCTTTTGCTATTGGGTGCATTATTTTTCTTAAGAGAAGAAGCTCCAGACGCTAAAGCTGAATATGGAGAGATAGTAACTCATGTGTTACAAGATAATTCTAAAGTTACCTTAAACGATGGCTCTTCTGTAGTCTATGATGAAAATAACTGGGCAACAATGAGGTTGATAAAACTGACTGGAGAAGCATTATTTGAAGTAGAGAAAGGAAGCAGATTTACAGTAGAAACGATTAACGGCACAATCGAAGTGCTAGGTACTGCCTTTAATGTCCGAGCTTGGGATACTAACTTATATGTGGAGTGTTACCATGGCAAAGTGAGAGTAAGTGCTAATGGCGAAAATACTGAGCTAACCCAACTACAATCAATCAACGTCGTAGAAGGCAAGATGGGTAATATAGAATCTATCAATAATGAAAAACCACTATGGTCTTCTGGAAGTTCTAGATTTAAAGAAGAAAATCTGAATAGTGTCTTTTCAGAATTAGAGAGGCAGTATGATATTAAAGTGGATAGACCTAGCTCCCTCCGAAAATTCACAGGCATATTCTCTCATACAGATCTCGACACAGCACTTCAACAGATCACAAAACCTATGGGCTTAAAATACAGTACTAATAAGAATTCTAAACGCGTTATTATTTCGAATTAACTATTATCGAGTAATTGACTTTACTTCGCTTCATTTTTATATCCGTACTTCTATTTACATCGACCCTGCTCCTAGGCCAGCAACTTACTTTCGATGATGAGCCTCTGACTCAAGTACTACAGTCAATCGATGAAAAATCACAACTCAGTTTTAATTATGATGCTAAACTGCTAGAAGAGTATACCTACAGTGGTAAAATAAATTTATTAGCAGTTAAAGATGAACTTGAGAATATCCTTCACAATACTCCATTTACTTATGAGATAATCCAAGATAACATACTCATCATTATACCTGATAAGCGTAACTATCAAGTATGTGGATGGGTTAAGGATAAATCCTACAATACAGAACTACTATCCGCTACTATAAGTGCCAATGGCATGGAGACAGGCACACTCACAGATGAGTCAGGATATTTTGAATTAGAACTCCAAGCCTATAAAGATCAGAAGCTAACGATAAGTTATATTGGATATGTCACAAAGGAGGTGATGCTCGGAGATCTTGTCAATGATGAGTGTTTAGATCTCTACTTAGAAAACGATTTGGACTTATTCGGATCAGAGATCGTTATCACCGATTACATTCATACTGGTATTACAGAAGGAGCATCTTTTAACTCTACAAGTATTGACTTGCAAAAGACTATGAAGGCAACTGGGCATGATGAACACGATGTGCTCAAAACTGTACAAATACTTCCTGGAGTATCAAGCCTTGATGATAGTGCTGGAAACCTGAGTATTAGAGGATCTACACCTGATCAAAATATGTTGGTATGGGAAAGAGCAACACTTTATAATTCGGGACATTTATTTGGTATGATCTCTACTGCTAATCCATTTGTGCTCGATGAGGTCAATGTATTTAAAGGCATATTCGATCCTAGCTATGACAACAGGATAGGTGGATTAGTAGAGATGTCCCTACCAGACAATATGCCAGAGAAAATAAGTTTAGGCGTAGGCAGTACTCTCTCAGAGATGCATGCCTATTTAAGCACCCCTATCAATTTGCCTTATTTTAAAAATAAGTTAGGCTTCATATTCTCTACTCGATTATCAGCGAATAATTTTATCAATAGTCCCACTATTAATCGATATATGGAAAAGGTGTTTCAATTAACCGAATTTGGGACTGACTTAACACAGACAGAAGCTAACCATAGAAACAATGATGAATCAATCAATTTCGCAGATACTAATATTAAAATCTTCTTTACTCCATTCAAGAGATTGAAATTTAATCTTTCATTATTGGGTTCCTCTGACAATTTTGAATCTTACTCCTTAGTAGATTCAAAAGAATCTTTAGATTTTATTCAAGAAAGTACATTGGCATCATCCTTTGATATTAGTTTTCAATGGCATAAACGCTTTAATTCTACCGCGTTCCTAGTTGTCTCTTCTTATGACTTTAGGTATTTCACACAGATTATAGGAGCAAGTGGTCAGGCAGAGATTCCTCCTTTTGACCAATTCTTTTCTCTTGTCGAAGTACAAAATAATATATCGGATTTGACTTTAGGATTATCTAATAAGTATAGCTTTAACGCAAGGTCTCACCTAAAACTTGATGCAGATATAAATGCAAAAGGATTGGGATATTATTATCTAGATCAATCAGAATTTTCTGAGCCGCTCATTGATAGTGGGTTTAATCAAGGAACCTTTGCGAGTCTATCAGTAGCACTTGATCATAACACTGATAAGCTAAACTTAATGATGGGCACTAAACTAAGTTACTATAATGAGAAGTCTGATAAGGCTTATTTCTCTCCACGACTCAGCCTTAGATATCTAATTGATCAGGATTTAAAAATTAAAGCAAGTGCAGGAAAACTTTATCAGTTTGTAAGTCAAGTTACGCTCAATGATGATAATGATTTAGGATCCCTAAGAAATTTTTGGGTAGTGGCCGATGAGTTTTCAGATGAGGTTATGAATTCTAACAAATTCACTATCGGAACGGTATGGAATAAGGATGGGTGGCTCATAGATACTGAAGTATATTACAATAAGAGTTTTGGCCTCTCAAGTGTGTCAGCTAATCTGAATGCAGGAGTAGACATCATTGAAAATGGCGAATCCTCTTCTATCGGGTTAGAAACACTTATACAAAAAAGATGGGACGCCTACTCTGTCTGGGCTAGCTACACCTTAAGTCAGAATAAATATTTTTTCCCAACGACGAATAT